>JAICVE010000169.1 GCA_025935475.1 Nitrospira sp.
TCCGCTGCCGCACGATTGATCGGCATTGACGATCAGGTGGGAACGATCGAACCAGGCAAACAAGCCGATATAGTGTTCATCGAAGGCAATCCGTTGAAGAAGATTACCCTGTTGCGCGACCGCCGCCGCATCGTCGGCGTCATGAAGGCGGGACAATTTGTGGCAGGTCCGTTATCTAAATCTCACTGAGATCGCTGATCAACGTCTTACCGTCGTTCATATAACAGCTCCAATGCCGATGCGAACCCGTGCAGGCGGCCCTTCTGAAAGTGCTCGTCGAGACGAGACCGTAGCGAGCGGATCCCGCCTTCGTCGTTTCTGCCGACGACACCTTGCGACACCATCATCTGCGTCGCCACTTCGATCAACCGCTTCCTGCGGCCTTCCATCTCCTCGGTCGCCAACTCGAGCATGATCTCCGCCGCACGGGCGTGGACTACTGTTTCCTTAAATGAATCGTATCCTTGATCTTTGACCACCCGCTCCCGGATCAACGCCAACTCGGACTTGATCCTAGGCACATCCTTCATGAGAAGGGCAAACAGTTCCTTGCGCCCTTCGTCGAAGAGCTTTTTCTCCATCTCCTCGAGCAGCACGGCGACATCGACAACATCGGGTGCGAACTCGTCGCCCCAGTTGAGCCGATCGTAATTGCGTCGCGCTTCCGCGTCGCCGATGACCTCGTAGGCGGCATTGATTTCACGTATCCTCTCTTCCGCCTCTGTACTGTCGGGATTGCGGTCGGGATGATGTTCGAAGACCAACTTCCGGTAGGCCTTCTTGATGACGTCGTCCGACGCCTCACGAGAGACGCCCAGGATGCGGTAAAAATCCACGCGAGGCATGGCCGCGACTATATCATGGCAATTCTCGCGGCTTCACCTTGACTCCCGCTCTGAACCTTCGTAGCCTGGCGCGCCATGTGTGCTGTCCCTACTGAACAACCCTCGTCATCGCGAGACCGCTGGTGGTTTGATGGTGTGACCGGTTATCAATGGCTGGTCTTGTTCGTCGCATGGCTTGGATGGGTCTTTGATGCGATGGACGCCACGATTTATGCCATCGTACTGCATCCGGCTCTCCACGACCTGCTGCACACCTCCGGAGGTCCGCCCACGGCTGAACGCATCGGCTGGTACGGCGGCATCATCTTTTCGATATTTCTGATCGGTTGGGCCATCGGCGGCATCGCGTTCGGCATTGCCGCCGACCGCTTCGGCCGGACGAAGGTGCTGATGGCGACCATCATCATCTATGCGGGATTCACCGGCGCCGCGGCGTTGTCAGAGGAGTGGTGGCAACTCGCGGCCTATCGCTTTCTCACCGCGCTCGGCATCGGCGGAGAATGGGCGGCGGGCGCGGCGATTGTGGCTGAGACGTGGCCGGAAGAGAAGCGCGCCAAGGCGGCCGGAATTTTACAGAGCGCCTGGGCAGTGGGATTTTTTCTGGCGGCCGGCTGCAATCTCGCGTTTAAGGATGCGTACGGGTGGCGCGGGCTGTTTCTCATCGGCATCCTGCCCGCGTTCTTGGCGCTGCTCGTCCGCTGGTGGGTGAAGGAACCGGACCGTTGGACCCACGCGCACGCGCAACGGGTAATCCCCTTGTCGGCGATCTTTGAAGGGGATTTGAAACGGGCCACGCTGGCTGGATCGACGCTGGCCTTCGTTGCGGTATTCGGTCTTTGGGGTTCGACCAACTGGGCGCCGACCCTGGTGCATGAATTACCAGAGTTCCGCGGAGCTGAGCCGGCCACCCTCACTAAGGCCGTGAGCTATGCGATCATGGCCTTGAACGCCGGAGCGATTTTCGGGTATCTCAGCTTCGGTCCCCTCGCCGACCGCTTTGGACGACGGCCCGTCTTTGCCTTCATGTGCGTCGGTAGCTTGGTCATGCTGCCTACGACGTACCTGCTTCCATCGCATTATGCCGGTGTGCTGATGCTGTTGCCGGTCCTCGGCTTCTTCAACAACGGCATTTTCAGCGGTTTCCCGATATATCTGCCTGAGCTCTATCCGACCAGGCTCCGTGCCACCGGCGCTGGCTTCTGCTTCAATGCCGGAAGAATTTTGGCTTCCGCCTCGCCGTTCTTGACCGGCTGGCTGGTGACCGCGCTCGGCACCTTCGGCCGTGCCGCCAGTACCGTTGCATTGGTGTACCTCGTCGGCCTCGGCGTCCTGTGGTTTGCTCCGGAAACAAAGGGCCAGCCGCTCAGGGACTAGCGACCGGCGGATCCTTGACTTTCATCCTAGGCGACTTATGTTCCTATGTATGGCCAACAACGAGAATCCTCGTGCCCTTTCCCATGACGAACGCCACGCTGCCGAGGCGGCCTTTGCCGGCCGTCCCTTGAATCCCCGATGGTCCGCTCGAGCCAAGGCGGTCTACGAGGGAATCCTGAAATCCCTCCCAACTCAGGAAATATTAGATCCCGTAGATCCGGAACTCTCAGAAGAGCCGTTGGCATCGATGCCCGTTCCGACAGAGCCTCGAGCAGAATCAGCGCAGCCATCTGACCGTTCCACGCAGGCGCCGATACCTTTTCAGCAGGCGATCGACACCGGTGCCTTGATCGATGTTACACCGACCGCCAAACAACTCGGCTTGTCGTTTTCTGTCACCGTGACGAAGCCTCTGTGGGATACCGGTATTGTTCCGGCCAACACGCTCACCGAAGAGGAACGGTCTGGCAGGTTGCGAGACGTGCTGATGGCGCTCAGGCTTCGCCTGACGGCGCAGCCGACCACGGCGCCTTTGATCGATTTTCCGGCATTATTGGCGTTTCCCCACGGCGCAATCCCCCAGCCAATTCCGCTGTTTGCTTTAGTGCAACCGGACGAGCAGCATCAGGCGATGGTAACGTTGCTGCTTCCCACTGAGGTGGCCACCACGATTATCCCGATGAACTAATAGCGCCCCGCCTGGCCCTCAGGACCTCCGCAAACAGATCGCGGGATGCGTACCCCTTGCAACGACGCATCCCGGGTTGTAGGGTGATGCCGGGATCTCGTGGAGGGAGCCCAGATGATGCCTCTTCCAGCGCGTGTTTGGACGAGCGAGTCCGTCCTGTTACCGGCGTTCGCGGCGCTGCTGCTGACTCTCTCCTGTTCACAACTCGTCTATCAGCCTGGTGCAGTGGTCCCAACCGCCTCTCCTCTTCCCTATTCCGCCATGGTCAGGCTGACGGAGATCGAAGCCTACCAGGTTGAGCCGGGCGCCACGATGGTCGCGGATCCACGCATCGAAAACAAGGTGACGGGAATCGCTCAACCCGTCAGCAAGGCAAAAAAGGATTGGGAACGGTCGATCGCAGACTATCTCGCGGCACGAAAAACGTTTACCTACCTGTCGACCGACAGTCAAACCGATCTTGATCTCACCATGCGGCTCCACATCTATATTGACCCGAGCGTGGACTCCGACTTCCATCATGTCTACGTGGCCCGCATCGATGCCACGCTGGCAGAAGCATCGGGCAAGCGCGCTCTTTCGAAATATATCGGCTTCGGCAAAGCCACGGGAGAGGAAGATCGCGGTCCCATCAACCTCGCAGTGCAGGCGGCGCTCAACGACCTGTTCGGAAAAATCGAAAACGATCAGCGGCTCCGCAAATACCGCCTCTAACTGTATTGTTTTGCCAAGGTACGAGCACGATCTCGTTCCTCGGCGGCAGCCGTAATCCTGCCATCCAACCGCTCATCCAGCAGCCGATCCAAAATTTTCTTGAAATGAGGGCCCGGACGAAGACCAAACTCTTTGAGCGTGTCTCCGCTGATCGTCGTCGTCGTAAGGCGATCACACTCGAGGAATCTCGTCAATCTCCGTTTCAGCCGCGCAATTCCAACCGCCTTGCTGCTGCTCACAAGGCCCTTGGCCAGCACCAGAGCAACTGCTTCGTTCGGCAGCCTCGAGAGTAGGCGATAGATTTGGGAGGGCCGCAGAAACGCATCGCTCGAGAGGATCTTCGCAATACGGCTGGTTTTCTCACCTGCCCATTCCAGGGCTCTAGATTCCGTGGCGGACAGCTGCAGTCGCTGGATCGTGCCGGCGATCACAGGGGCAGAGGTATGCGCGAGCAACGCCATGACCCATAACAGCGGGCGATCGAGAGAAAGCTCTGCCCACCGCCGCTCCCACGCCCCGATGGTTTGCGGAAGCACGGCCAGGAGGCGCTCGGTCTGTATCCCCGGCGAGATCCGTGGATGGAGGAACCGCAGCAAGCGGAGGCGGCGAAGACGTCGAATCGCCGCGTCTGGATGCTCCTCTTTCATGAGCGCGAAGATTTCATTCGCAAGCCGCGGCCCTGAGAGCCGCGCCACGAGGTTCGTCCTCGAGGCGCGAGCAAGCAAGCGTGCGGTATCCGGTTCAATCCGAAAGCCGAATCGTTCAGCGAAGCGAATCGCCCGAAAGATCCTGGTCGGATCGTCAACGAAGCTCCGGCCGTGCAGGACTCGCAAGGTCTTGTCTTTCAGATCCTCTCGGCCTCCAAACGGATCGCGCAGTGCTCCCCAGTGGGCCAGGTTCAGCTGGATCGCCATCGCATTGATCGTGAAATCGCGTCGAAACAAATCTTCCTCGACCGAACCGGTCATGACATCGGGAAGCGCCGCGGGATCGGCATAACTCTCACGTCGTGTGCTCGCGATGTCGACTTTAAGGCCGTCGGGGAAGACCAAGCGAGCGGTCGAAAAGCGTTCGAACAGCGCCAGTCCGGCCCCATACCGATTCGTCACCTGACGGGCAAACGAGATGCCGTCGCCTTCGACCGTCAGGTCCACATCCCAATTCCTGCGATTGAGGAGAAGGTCTCTCACGACTCCACCCACGAGATACAGCCCAATCCCTTTCTCGTCAGCCGACCGTCCAAGCTCACGCAGCAATTGTACGATCCTTTGCGGCAATCGCCGGAGCAGCTGTCGCGTGAGCTGATTGGTCGCCATTTCGGGCATTGTAGTCCTTTCTCCCCGCTCTCGAAACGGTTCCGCCGTACGGACTCGAAGAAGCACAAAAACGACACGAGGGAGTCCGGCGAATGCCGAACCCCCTCGTCACGTGATGTGAACAGCGCGAACCTATTGGTGCCGGCTTTTCTGACGGTCGTGTTTCTGGCGGTAGATCTTCTTCGATGCCTTGTCTTGAGCGGCGTGGATGCGGGTCCGTTCCTTTTTCGTCACGACTCCATCGGACTTGGCTTTATTCTCCATCGTGTCGATATGCTGCTGCTGCTGCTCCAGCCGGCCCGCTTCCCGTTGGGTGAGCTGGCCGCTCGCAATGCCCTGGTCGATGCGCTGTTCTTGGTTTGCCTGCCCTTGATCGATCCCCGGCGTCTCAGCCTGTCCATAGGCCATTCCGGCCGACAGTAGCACGCCGCCGATGACAAGAAGAGCCTGCGTCATGTCTTCCTCCTGTTCGTAAAGTGAATCGCGACCCGTTTCCGTTTTATCAAGCTCCGCACGCTTCGTCCAGCGAACTTCAGATCGGCGATCCGCATGCCATCACTCTCCCTCACATGGGTAGAAACGGTCATATTTGGACAGGTTTCTGCCGTTTTTTTTCCATCGATACCCGGACGACGCATGATAGGGGGAACCGAGGTTTACAACCTACTGAATTCCTTCAGTAAGACCGCCAGGCCATCCGGCACATGCCTTGCTGAACCGTCAGGGAGCGGATTTGAAGCCATGTCGTCTTAAGGAGGAGTCCCATGAAGAACAGTCTGCAGAACAACATGATCGCGATCGTCGCAATGATCGCTGTGGCGGCCATTGCCGCAACGCCAGCTATGGCGAAGGAGTCGAAGAAAACGTCCTCACACAAATCTGCCGCTGCAGCAGCCGCCTCAATGGGGCATGTGCCGGAAGTCCAGGCAGCTCCCAAGCCAGGCCATCACGATGAAAAGCCTGGTCCGGCCTGGAGAACCGTGGGAGGCACGGTAAAGGAAATCAAGGACAACGCCTATACCGTTGAAGACTTCGAGGGTAATCAGGTGAAGCTCTACGTCGGACAGGGAACCAAGCATATCAAGCAGAAGAAGGTTGGAGACACCGTTCGCGCCGAAATTACGCGGGGCGGCTTCGCGAATTCGATTCAGTAACCCCCTTGAATCCGCGCACCCACTCCGGGCGCGGTGGTGTCCACGAAGAGGCTGGCCTCGATAGGCCGGCCTCTTCTGCGTTTGGGCTCCCCTTCTTAATCATCGCCCCTCCCGCACGAACCAGATGTCTCCGTAATAGGCAATGGCTCGTTCTTTCGTGTTGTCGGTGTCCGTCATGATCGCAATCCCGTTGATCAGGGGCGGATCCTCGCCGAACGCCTGCTTGTAATCCTGATAGACGTTCCGCGACTCCCCGACCCA
>JAICVE010000076.1 GCA_025935475.1 Nitrospira sp.
TAATGAAAAACCCCATCCAGAGCGCAGCACGTTGGAACGGAATCACCTCGTAGGATTCCCCTTCTTCGGCCTCGTCGTCGGCTTTGAAAATCACCGTATAGAGGAAAAGGGTCAAAAGGCAGAGCACGAGGAAGAGCTTGATAAAAAAGACCGTGAGGTATTTGGCGTGGTGCTGAACGCCTGACCCCGTCTGTGAGGTCAGCACTTGGTTGACGTAGTGGAGATTGATTCCACCGGTAAATAACAGAATGACGAGCAAAATGCCCGCGACCTTCTTGTAGTGTTGATAAAAGACGTCCGTAATCGGTTTGATCTGCTCCCGGGCAACCGCTTTCTGCAGACCTGGCGTGACTGCCATGACCAGAAAGGCCAGGCCGCCGATCCAGATCACTGCGGAGAGGAGATGGAACCAGTGATTGATGATGGGAATCAGCGTATTGAGGTCGGTGACGATGCTTTGAAGTGCGTCCATCAGTGGCGCTCAGACCTCGAGCTTCAGAACTTGAATACCGGTGCGTCGTTGCCGAAGCGTTTCTTCCGGAGTTCTTCCATGAGCTCGATCGTCACGGTCGTGATGCCGTTCTCCTGCGCGTGTTTTTCGACGCCTTTCTTGACCATTGCGCGGAGAAAGTAGGGAATACGGCTCAGCCGTAACGACGCCGCGTCGTCCCATTGCACGATGGACGCTTCCTCGACATTGAACGCGACCTTGATCTTCTCTCCGCCCTTGGGCGTGTAGAGGCACCACTGGTCTTCGTCCAGCCAGTCGCCATGATCCACATAAGGCCGGGCGCGGCAGCCACCGCAGATATCCGAGTACTCACAGTCGCCGCATTTGCCTTTGAGTTGAGGATACCGGAAGGAATTGAAGATGTCGGACTTTTCCCAGAGGTCCACAAAGCTCTTCTCGCGAACATTCCCGGCCGAGAGCGGCATGTAGGGGCAAGGCGTCAATTCGCCGTTCGGCGTCACGCGGGCATAGTTCGTCCCCGCGAGGCAGCCACCGCCCATGTAGCCGGTCGCTTTGGTGATCGGTGAGTTGGGGTCTTTTTCATAAGCCAATCGCTTGAAGTGGGGCGCGCAGCGGGCCCGGATCAGCATGCCTTGATAGTCGTCCTGGCAATTCACCAAGTAACCGAGCACCTCTTCGTACTGGGCCGGCGTGATGTCCGTGAGTTCTTCGCCGCGACCCGTGCACACCATGAAGAACACGTTGAGGACGCGGGCGCCGAGCCCATGGGCCCATTCCACGACGGCGGGCAGTTCCTGGTAATTCATCGGCTGGGCGCTGAAATGCACCTGGAACTGGAGTCCGTTGCGTTTGCTGGCCTCGATGCCGGCCACGGCCGCTTCCCAGGCTCCCGGAACACCGCGGAAGGCGTTGTGCTTCTGCGGGTCGAGAGAATCGATGCTGATCCCGACGCCCATGACGCCGATCTCGACCAGCTGTTTGGCTATTCGATCATCGATCAACATGCCGTTGGTACCGAAAACCACCATGAACCCGAGCTTCACGGCATAACGTGCGATGTCGAGAATGTCGGGACGGACCAACGGCTCGCCGCCGGTGATGACGAGCAGACAGCCCTTATTGACCTCGGCGATTTGGTCGATCAGGCGAACGCACTCATCGGTCGTGAGTTCGTCGTCGCCGCCCGCGGCTTTGGTGGTCGCGTCCAGATAGCAGTGAGCGCACTTCAAATTACAGCGCTTGGTGAGGTTCAGCGCAACGAGATAGGGCTTGAAGTCGTCCACGGTCCGTCCGTCATACGGACCCTCGCCCTGGGGACGAGGCGTAAAGAATTGCGTGAGCTGTTGCGGAAGGGACCCCAGCGCTCCTGAGAGCGACGGATTGAAGATCGGTAGCGGTTTCATCCTTATTTGGCGGCTTTGCCGGTGAGGTTGGCGATCATGTCCTTGAGATTGCCCGTCTTCATCGCTTCTTCCATGTACCCTTTGGCCTGCTCAATGCCCTCATTGGCCACTTCCAGCGTGATATGGGTCGTGCCGAGCTTGTCGGCGTGCTTGATGATGAGCGCCTTCGTGCAGTCACGCATAAAACCTTCTGGCGCCCGCTCAAGCCTGGATTGAGCTTCTCCCGTCCAACTGTAGGGTGACGTGTCCGCATGGCCGTTGCCGCTGTCGTGGGGGACCTGCGTTCCGTGTTCCTGAACCTCGGCCAGTTTGGCTTGCGCCTCGGCCGAAGTGCCGGCACCCTTGTTGGCAAAGATCGGTTGATAATCTTCGGAGGCGGCTTCCTTGATCGTCGGCGCGGCATACTCCAGCGTGATCGTCGTCATGCCAAGCTTTCGGGCGCTTTTTTCAATCTTCGCCTTCGCGCGGCGCCGCTGAAATCCGGCCGGGACGGCGCGGATGGCCTCCTTGGCATCCTTCGTCCACTGCATGGGCACATCGTCATAAGCCAGGTCCGTTTCGACCTCGCCCTCCGCTTTGGCGGCGGCTTCGAAAATGCTCTTGTCGACGGCCTTGAACCGGTGTCCCTCCGCTCCGCACACCGGGCACTTGACCGGTGCATCCCCCTTGCCGATGTAGCCGCAACCGTCGCACACGTAATAATTCTGCGTCATCCGGTCGAGATAGGCCTGCGTCGCCTCTGAGTTCTTGGGCTTCTCTTCGACGACCTGCGTCATCATGCCGCTAAGCGTCGATCCCATCAGATCTTTCGCCACGGCGTCGTCCGCCTGCATCTTGTCGCGATCGATACCGGCGGCATCGAGACTGCCCCCCAATGCGCGCATAGCGTCCATGGCGCCTTTGGGAAGGATGTGCCCGACGGCTGCGTCAACGACCGTGTTGCTGATGATCGTATGACCTTTTTCAATGGCATACCGGTGAATGGCGGTCTTGGCCACCCCACGGGCGAAGACCGGAATTTTTTCCATCCGGCGAAGCGCCTCTTCGGTCCAGGCGATGGTGTACTCGGCCTGGGTGTCGATGGGCGGCACGTACTTCCGGTTGGACACCAGCACGTTGCAGGGTGCGCTCCGCAATAGATTCTCCGTGTTGCTGCCGATGTCCATGTCCTCGTCGCTGTGGACGCCGATGCGGCCGACGATCAGGAGGGCCGGCACGTCTTTGCGGACGTATTGAATGATTTTCTCGAAGGCTTTTCCGTCCAGCAACGTCGTCTTGACGTCCGTTTGCTCCGCCTGGGCGATCTCGCGCGAGATGTCCAGATGGGACTGGTAGATCTTGGCCAGGCCGCTGTCGATGATTTCTTCGTGCAGCTTTTCCTGTTCTTTGAACCGGAAGACCTTGCCGGCCTCTTCATTGAGGACGCCCGAGATGCTGTGGAAGGCGGCGTAATGGAAGTAGGGATCAAACGCCGAGATCGCCTCGACCGGCATATTCAGCGCCTTGCCGAGGTGGAGGCCGGTCATCAAGCCGCCGAACGAGTAGGGACTGCCGTCGACTGCCACCACGATTTTTCCGCCGTTGATCGGCTGGACGTTCTTGATGATCAGCATGTCGGAATTCCGTACCCGACGAACGACCCGTTCCGTATTGCTCCCGATCACGCTGTCTTTCACGGCGCCTACCCCAAGGGCGCCCATGATGACGAGATCGTAGCTGTTGGTATTGATGTCTTCCGCCAGGACTTTCCAATTCCGTCCCTCGAGTGAGCGGCGTTCAATCGGAAGGTTGGCCTCGTTGCACTTTTTGTCGACGTAATCGAGGTAGGAGTCGGTGATGATCTGAAGCCCTCGGGTAATCAGTGAATCATGGATCTGCCGTTGCCGGTCGAGTTCCTTCTCGTCGTGGTATTCCTCGGGAAGGCCCGCCTCCATCTGCTTGAAGCGTTTGTCATGCATTTTGGCTGCATACACATGGCTTCCCACGATCTTCGAGCCGAAGAGTTTGGCCAGGTGGACACCGGTGTCCACCGCCTGATTCGAATGGTCGGAATTATCGACCGGAATATAAATCGTCTTATACATCGAGATGCCTCCTCCAGGCGCTCTCCGGACCCGGGCAGACTGGTACAAACGTCAGGAAAATTAACCGGTTGTCGTCTTGCCCCAGGTGTGAAAGAGCGCGAATGATAGCACTGGCCAGAAGGGGATTGCAAGAATGAAGAAATAGTCTAACCAGTCGAAGTGGCGTGAGTTTTTGGCTCGCGAGCGGATGACGAATGTGAGGGGCGCGAACGCAGGATCTCTTCCAAAGAGAGGAGCGCATCCCGCCCGGAATTCCCCTCAATGCCGCGGCTCAAGCTCTTGTCGGCATAAGAATCCTCCGAGCCGGCGGTTTGGGACAGTGAGCCGGTCCATCTCCGTGGGTCTCGGCTCCCCGCCTTGCGTTCCCATGCACGCAGGCAGGCCTTTGCAATGAAGGTGTTGAGGGGAGCCGGATTATACAGCAACTTTCGGATACTGGTCGGGGTCAGCATGAGAGGATTATAGCCGGCGGACAGATACCCCTCTTCGAGCAAGCGCTGTTCGAGGTCGGTATTCGGCTGGATGCCGAGAAAGAACATCAAGGGAAAGACCCGCTCTTCGCCTAAGATCGACGCGACGACCTTGTAAGACTCCACGCTTTGCAAGAGCGTTTCTTCGGTCTCTTTAGGGCTGTTCAGCGAATAATTCAGGATGACCTTGCCCCTGAACCCCGCTTCCGCGAGGTACCGGCAACCGTCATACAGCCGCTCGAGTTTGAAGCCCATATGGAGGTTGTTGAGGACCTCCTGGGAGCCGGAAGTGATCGCCACTTCCAAATCGCCGACGCCAGACCGCACCATCAATCTGGCCAGTTCAGGCGTGATCAATGAGGTCCGAATGTAGCCGGACCATTCGATGTCCAGCTTCTCGCTGACGATGCGCTCTAGTATCTCGGTGCATTGTGGATAGGCTTCCTTGCCGGTAATAAACTGTGCGTCCGTGAACCAGAATCGACGGGCGCCCCATTGATGGTAATGTTGGGAGATGTCCCGTACAACCATGTCGGCCGGCCGGTACCGGACGCGTTTCCCTTCGATGTAGGGATACAGACAAAACGCACAGTCGTAAGGACAGCCTCGTTTCGATTGCACACCGATGGATTCCCCGACGTATTCACGGTATTGAGGAAAAATCGTGGTCAGGTAGGGCAGGTCGACGGTGAGGGCGTCTAGCAGCGCCGGCGAGCCTTGCCGTCCCTTCTTGATCCGGTTCCCTTCTTTGACAATGTACCGTTCGTCCTCGATCGACCGGCCCTCAAGGACTTTCAAAATCGCATCTTCTCCCTCTCCGAGCAGGCCGATGGTGCCTTCCGGCAATTTCTCGATGAGCTGATCGGCGAAGGCGGTGAAGGCGCCGCCTCCGATCATGATCTGGGCTTTAGGAAAATGTTTTCGCACCAACCAGGGATACGAAAGGATCGTATGAATATGGCTGTAGTACCGATACAGCTGTTTCAGTCCCGCGAAGGAGGCGGCAATGCGCTTGAGGGGATTGCTCGCAAAATAAAAATTGAAAGCGTGCTCCAGGGAAGAGTCCCCCTCGTGCGGCGAAAAGATTTGAATATCCCGCCAGGAGAAGCAGACGAGATCCGGCTGAAATTCGGCGGTGACCTCCCGGATGACTCGGTTCCGTTGGGCGACGGGGTATAGCGACAGATCGAGGATGCGCTGGCGGACCTCTGGCTTCCGGCGGTGAATGAAATCGGCGAGATAGGTGAGACCGATCGGGTAGACCTTCTTGCAGGGGAGAAAAATGTAGAGCACCGAGTTCATTTCACAGCTCGATGGATGGCGACGATCCCGCCGGTGAGATTGCGATACGAGACCTCGCGAAAGCCCACGTCGCGAAGGATCTGGCAGAGCCGCTCCTGATCGGGAAACGTGCGGATCGACGCGGGCAGATATTCGTACACGCCGGTGGTGTCCCGCGCCACTCTTGTGCCGATCCACGGAAGCAGCTTGAATGAATACCAGTCGTACAGAGCGCGGAGCCAGCCGAAGATCGGACGGGAGAATTCAAGGCAGACAAATGTGCCTCCAGGCTTCATGACGCGACGAATCTCGACGATGGCCTGCGCGAGGTTTCCGACATTGCGCATGCAGAACCCCGTGGTGACGGCGTCGAACGTGTTGTCGTCGAATCCCAGATGTTCTGCATTGGCCTGCAGGCAGGTGATCTTCCCGCTCAGACCTTTCTCGTCGATCTTCTTGAGCCCTTCCGCGAGCATGGCATGATTGAGGTCGGAGGCGATGACGCGTCCATGGGCACCCATGCGAGACTCCACAAACAGCGCAAGATCGGCGGTCCCAGCGCCGACGTCCAGTGCGGTCCCATCCTTCACGCAAGGCACATCGGCCGCAGTCATTTTCTTCCAGCGGTAATGCAGTCCGAAGCTGAGGAGCGTGTTGTTGAGATCGTAGACGCCCGCGATGGACGTGAACATGCGCTGGACCGCTTGTTCGCGAGCGGAGCCCGACCAGGTGGAAATCGTGCTGGCTGGACTCTCCCGCAGCGGGTGATCGGTCACGGACTCCCCCATGAAGAGCATGGAGATGGGTGGTAGCACCGCGTTTCCGGCTTTGTCAAGGCAAGCAAGACGTTCAAAAAGGCGGCGGGACTCTTGCTCGCTCGCTCAGAGTCTCAACCTACCAGACAACGTACGCTTCAACTCTTCGCTCGCTGCGGCCTTGCCGGCCGCCTTGTTGAACGTCGTGTGCGGTAGTAGACGGTCTGTGCAATTACATTCCGACAGCATGTGCAATCCAAGTGTTATAATCTTGCGCCTATGGGAAACTCCATCATCATCAAGGGCGCGCGCGAACACAATCTCAAGAACATCGACGTCGAGATCCCCCGCGACAAGCTGGTTGTCATCACTGGCTTGAGCGGTTCCGGCAACTCTTCGCTCGCCTTCGACACCATCTACGCGGAGGGACAGCGCCGGTACGTCGAATCCCTGTCGGCTTACGCCCGTCAGTTTCTGGAGCAGATGGGGAAACCCGATGTCGATTCGATTGAAGGGCTTTCCCCCGCCATTTCGATCGAGCAGAAATCCACGAGCCACAATCCGCGCTCGACCGTCGGGACGGTCACGGAAATCTATGATTATCTGCGGCTACTGTTCGCGCGCGTCGGGCGACCCTATTGCCACCAATGCGGCCATGAGATCACCGCGCAGACGGTGCAGCAGATGGTCGATGCCATCGGTGCGCTGCCGGAGTCCAGCAAGTTTCAGATTCTCGCGCCGATCGTCCGCGGCCGGAAAGGCGAATATCGCAAAGAGCTTCTCGAGATGCGGCGGGCCGGCTATGTTCGGGCGCGCATCGACGGGAAACCGGTGGACTTGGGCGACGAGGTCAGTCTCGACAAACAGAAGAAGCACACGATTGAGATCGTCATCGATCGTTTGGTCATGAAGCCGGGAGACGCGCTCGCGCGGCGGCTGGCCGACTCCGTCGAAACCGCATTGAAGCTGACGGGAGGCCTGGTGGGCGTGCTGACCGAGGACGACAGAACGCTGCTCTACAGTGAAAAGCTTGCCTGCATCCGCTGCGGCGTGAGTTATCCGGAAATCACGCCGCGCATCTTCTCGTTCAACAGCCCGCACGGCGCCTGTCCGACGTGTGACGGCATCGGATATGCGATGACGGCAGACGCTCCTGAAGACGAAGATTTCACGCTGCTCGAGCTCTGCGAAGCTTGTCAGGGCGCCAGACTGAAACCTGAAAGCCTTTCCATCAAAATCGCCAAGCAATCGATCGCCGATGTGACGCGCCGGTCCGTCAGAGTGGCGGCCGATTTTTTTGCTTCGCTGACCTTCACCGAGCGTGAAATGGTCATCGCCCATCGAATTCTGAAGGAAATCAGGGAACGGCTCGGGTTTCTCGTGAACGTGGGCCTCGATTACCTCACGCTCGATCGGGCGGCGGCGACGCTCTCCGGAGGCGAAGGCCAGCGCATCAGGCTCGCGACTCAGATCGGCTCGGGACTGGTGGGCGTGCTCTACATTCTTGATGAACCATCCATCGGCTTACATCAACGCGACAATCGCCGCCTGCTGCAAACGCTGCTCCGGTTGCGCGATCTCGGGAACACGGTGGTGGTCGTGGAGCACGATGCCGAAACGATGCTGGCCGCGGATCACATTCTCGATATGGGGCCAGGCGCCGGCTCGCTCGGCGGGCACGTCATTGCGCAGGGCACGCCGCAACAGGTCATGGCCGATCCCCAATCGTTGACCGGCCAGTATCTTCGCGGCCTACAGGCGGTCTCCGTTCCCCGGCGGGAACGGAAGCCGAAGGGGTTCCTGTCCGTCGTCGGTGCGAACAAGCATAATCTGAAGGACGTCACGGCACGCCTTCCGTTAGGATTGTTGACCTGTGTCACCGGCGTTTCGGGATCGGGCAAGAGCACGCTCGTGCTTGAAGTGCTGTTTCACTCGTTATCGCAGCTCCTGTACCACAAAAAGCCGAAGATCGACGGCTGCAAAGACCTTCACGGTGTCCTGGCGCTGGATAAGGTGATTGACATCGATCAATCGCCGATTGGGAGGACCCCCCGCTCGAATCCCGCCACGTATACGGGACTCTTCGGGCATATCCGCGATCTCTATTCGAATCTTCCGGAATCTCGCGTCCGCGGGTACAAGCCGGGCCGCTACAGTTTCAACGTCAAAGGCGGGCGGTGCGAAGCCTGTCAAGGGGACGGGCTGATCAAAATCGAGATGCATTTTCTGCCGGACGTGTACGTCACCTGCGAAGTGTGCAAAGGTCAGCGCTACAACCGTGAGACGTTGGAAATTCTCCATAAAGGCAAGAGCATTGCCGATGTGCTGAACATGACGGTGGACGAGGCCCTGGGGTTTTTCGAGCATATTCCGCTCATCAAGGCCAAATTGCAGACCTTGCATGACGTCGGGCTGCATTATGTGAAGCTCGGCCAGTCGGCGACCACGCTTTCCGGCGGCGAAGCGCAGCGAGTGAAACTCTCCCGTGAATTATCGAAGCGGGCGACTGGGCGCACGCTGTACATCCTTGACGAGCCGACAACCGGATTGCATTTTGCCGACGTGCAGCGCTTGCTCGATGTCCTCGATCGTCTCGTCGAAGCGGGGAACACCGTCCTCGTCATTGAACACAACCTGGACGTGATCAAGAACGCCGATTGGATCATCGACCTGGGCCCGGAGGGCGGAGACCGCGGAGGTGAAATCGTTGCCGAGGGGCCGCCCAAAGAGATCGCACGCACAAAGCGGTCGTATACGGGCCAGGTGCTGAAAGAGGCGGGAATCGGATAAAGATTACTTGAAGTACTTCCGGAGAGAGAGGAGGAAGCGAACTGTTGCCTGCCCGCCAACGGTCATCAGCCGATGAATAACACCACACAAGGAGGGATATGCGCACGATTGTCCTGCTGACGATCTCCAACGTCTTCATGACGCTTGCCTGGTACGGACATCTCAAATACAAAGACACCCCCCTGTGGATAGCGATCCTGGCAAGTTGGGGCATCGCGTTCGTCGAATACTGTTTTCAGGTGCCCGCCAACCGGATTGGTCATTATGATTTCACGGCTGCCCAATTAAAGACCATTCAGGAAGTCATCACGCTCGCCGTCTTTTGTGTGTTTTCCGTCCTGTACCTTCGAGAACCGCTGAAATGGAATTACGTTCTGGGCTTTAGCATGATGGCCGGCGCTGTGTTTGTGATTTTTAAAGAGTGGTAACTCTCCTCTTCTGTCGGCCTCGCACATCCATCCTGTCCCCATAACGGGACAACTTGTCTCGCTGCCAACAGAAAAACGAGTGAGTTTAGTGATCTTCGTTAGGGAGAGCACCATAGTTTGACCATGAACCGTGCATACAGCCGTCACTTTTCACTTGGGCCCGTCCTTTGCTACTTCAAAAAGCTGGGAGTTTCGCTAGTTCATACGTCTAAGGCAAGAGCGGTCCTGCGCACGGAGGCCGCGTTCTACCCGACGTTTCTACCCGAAAGGAGGAGCGATGTTACCTGAGATGGCACGTCGTGTGTTGACTACCTGTGCAGCGATCATGATCGGAATGAACCTCGCCGCTTGTA
>JAICVE010000533.1 GCA_025935475.1 Nitrospira sp.
GCACCACCGGCTCCGTCAATGGCACCAGGTGCTTGGCCACTCGATACATTCCAAAGGCGACCAGGCCCGGCACGAACATCACCAGGCGCTTCTGCTTCCGGACAGCGTCCTCGGTGACGGCCAGACTCAGACTGGGAAGGACACGCAATGCCATTCGATGCAGCATGATTCAGTCATCTTCAATCTTTGGCCCCAAGGCCAAAATATTTCGCCTTTACTTCTTGCATGAGTGCGACGGTAATTCGACCGCTCCCGCGGTCCGCCGCCGTACGCTCAAGCTCGATTTTCGCCATGGCCCGTACCGGGGCGGGCACGTTGTTCAACCGACGTTCGGCGTCCGGGTCCCATTCGATCCGCGCACTGCTTCGCGGTCGCAGCAGACCGTCGTACGTCGCCACTCGTTCTCCGCGGGCGCGCAGATCCTGCTCGATTTCATCCTGGAACAGCGGAGCCAGATAGGGCGGCATCCGGTCCAACCGATGCAGTGCGTCATCGGTCCACATCAGACGATCCACAAGTCCGTTCATCTGTCCCGCCGGCACGTCCACGCCGATTTTCTGGCCGCAGCCTCGGCATTCGGAGCGGATGAACCATTGTTGCGAGCCGTCTTCGCAGGACCGTTCCTCGATCCCTTCCGTATGCATCCAGCGTCCGCAGCCACAGGTCAACATGGTCGCACGGTCATCCAATCTTGCCGGGATACAAGATGTACAGCATCGTGTATGTCGTCGTGCCGGTCACAAACAGAACGCAGTAAATGACCATGGTAAACAGGCCTAGCGCGCGGTGCCGCTGTGCGCCGCTTGGCCATAGCCGCTGAATCGTCGTTTCGATGCCCAAGACAAAGGCGACCAGAATAATCAAGCCCGCATATACCTCGAATTTCCGCAATGAAAAGCCGGCCGTCGCGCCGCGCAATGCGAATAACAGCAGCGCAAGCGCGGTCGTGCTGCCGACGATGGCGCCGATGCGTTTCCACGTCGTCAGCAACGGCCTTTCGTTGAGCTGGCGGCGATCCCCCACGAACATCTGCGCGCGAAACCCAAGAATAATCATGTAAATCGCCATGACCAGGCCGATGATCACGAGAATGATGTGCACGACTAAGATCGGCACAAAGACGTGGTCATAGAGTTCCTGCGACCCGCCGAAGCCTTCCTTTCCCTCCACGGCCAGCACACCCAGTTGACGGAACAGATAATAGGCCGTGAAGAATCCCACCATGGCCAACATGCCGCAAAACATCAGCCAGTGATGGGCACTCGCCTGACCGCGACGTGCCTTGAACCAGCCCACCACAAACAGCGTGGTAAAGATCGTCGCCATCAATTGACTGAGGTCGGCGCCCATCGTGGCATGAGTACCGAAAAATCCCGGTTCCCGGAGCCAATCCATCGTTATGTCCTTTGTCCGCTCGAAGCCTTCAGACCCTGGACGACGGCGGTTTTTTCCAATTCCTCGAGCGAATGAAACCCGGAGCTCTTCATCCACCGCATCGCGTCCGCCGTCTTGTAGCA
>JAICVE010000531.1 GCA_025935475.1 Nitrospira sp.
CCGTTGATCTCGAACACTTCGACACCGGTAGGAATCTCCCGCCTGCGGACCGAATTGGGATCATTCTCCTCTTCGTTGTCTGGTCCATCAGCCAGCTCTCGCGTGACTATGCTGACATTGGTGACCTCGGCCATGCGCCTCATGAACAGGAACGCAGCCAGGACCATTCCGACTTCAAGCGCCACCGTAAGATCCACGAGCACGGTCAAGGCAAACGTTGTGAGCAGTACCGCCACATCACTCTTTGGCGCGGTCAGCTCGCTACGAAATGTTCGCCACTCGCTCATGTGGTAGGCGACCACCACCAGAATCGCTGCCAGAGTGGGGAGCGGAATGAGAACGGCCCATCGTCCGAGGAACAGCGTTATGAGCAGGAGTGTAAGCGCATGCACCATGCCCGCCACTGGCGTCCGCCCGCCGTTCTTGACGTTCGTTGCCGTGCGCGCGATCGCTCCGGTGGCCGGCATGCCGCCAAACATTGGAGAGACAATGTTCGCAACACCTTGGGCAACCAGCTCCATGTTGGATCGATGCTTCGAGCCGATCATTCCGTCAGCGACGACTGCGGAAAGAAGCGACTCGACCGCGGCCAGAAGCGCGATGGTGAATGCCGGCCCGACCAGTGCGGTGACCTGCGTCAGGGAAACGTGTGGAAGGATCAGCTGAGGAAGGGCCGCGCTGATGGCTCCAAACCGTGTGCCGATCGTCTCGACGGGAATGTCGAGTAATCGCACGGCAGCCGTAGTGGCAATCAGGGCCACGAAAGGTCCAGGAACACGGCGGCTGACTCGTGGCCACACAACGATTATCAACAGGGCCGCCAGCGAAACAGCCAGCGCCTGCGGGGTTATCGAATCCAGGTTGGCCGCAAACGCACGCCATTTCGGTATGAACTCAACGGGCAGATCCCCCATTCGAAGCCCGAGGAAATCCTTCACCTGGCTCGAGAAAATGATCACCGCTATCCCGCTGGTGAATCCGACGACAACCGGATGCGGAATGAATCTGATCACTGTGCCAAGCTTGGCGACGCCGAGTATCACGAGTATGACCCCGGCCATGATCGTCGCCACGATCAGTCCATCGATTCCATGTAGCTGCACAATTCCGTAAACGATGACCACGAACGCACCGGTCGGCCCGCCGATCTGGACACGCGAACCGCCGAGCGCGGAGATCAGGAATCCGGCGATAATTGCGGTGTAGAGACCGCGGTCGGGAGATACGCCACTGGCGATGGCGAATGCTATCGCGAGGGGGAGGGCTACGACGCCGACGATCACGCCCGCGATCAGATCGGACGTAAACTGCGAACGGCTGTACGACTTGAGTGTCGTGATCGATTTCGGGACGAGCAAGACCGTAAACCTCTTAGACGCGAGACGCCGGTAAGTCAACCGCCTACAAACTTAACATTTGCGGCTGCGGCTACGCCCCAATTAGTATCCGGAGGTGGACCTCCTCTTCTCCTACCTGCACAAATACCGCAAGCTGATCCTTCTTGCGCTCGTGCTGGCGGC
>JAICVE010000347.1 GCA_025935475.1 Nitrospira sp.
CGAATTCACCGTCTCGGACTCCATCGACAAAGGCATTCCATTCGTCAAATCTGAATACCAAAACTGGTCCATGACGATCTTTTGAGTCTCGAACCCCCACTACGTTCTCAAGGGTAGCGATTTCTACACACCCGACATCACCACTTCGAGCGCTCTTGCGCCAGGTCGCATTTGAAAATTCTGACGTGTGGTTCATTTTCTTCCTACTCGACGTTGAGCTTAGCTAAATTTGATATGTAGCTTAAAGATTCTTCCGGGCCTGTCGCTGTTGCTATTAGACGATCAAACAGATCAGCATGCGCGGTCACGTCTTGGGATTGTTCTAGATAAAGAACGCCAGCTCCGTGCTCGATGACGACAACCTCTGGATCTGGACTAGGCAAGCGCATTATCGCGAATCCCGCTGGTACGCCCGTGAATACTGCTGTATCGAGCCTTAACACTTGGATCGTTATGTTATTCTCTTCAGCAAATTTAAGAAGCCGTTGATATTGCGACTGCATGACTTCCGGCGGCCCCATACGCCGTCGCAAAACGGCTTCGTCAAGCACAGCCCATATAGACGTCTTATTTTGCCCGATGACAAGGTCTTGGCGAGCCATCCTGAGTTTCACACGCCGTTCGATCTGCTCAGGCGACTCCGAGCGATAATGTGCACGCAGGGAAGCGCTAGCGTATTCTGAGGTTTGGAGCAAGCCGGGGATCACCTGAATTTGGTATAACCGAATCACTTCGGCCTCAGTTTCAAGTCCTACCCAGATGTCGGTACCCTCAGATAGCACGTCGCTGTAAGAATGCCACCACCCCTGTTGACGTGCTTCCCGGCTCAATATGAGGAGATTGTCTCGATGCATGCCATGGATTTCATATTGATCCAATAGGTCCGAAACGTCCCGCGGTCGTACACTCACACGGCCTGTCTCAATCCGACTGATCTTGGCCGGCGAGACCTCCAGCCGCTGAGCAACCTCATCGATGGTGAGTCGTGAAGCTTCGCGCAGCTCACGAAGCTCCTGTCCCAAGCGGCGGCGCCGGACCGTCGGACTCTGGACCCGCGCCACCCTTTACATCTCCTCCTCTCCTAGGTCAGTTGGCGACAGTGCGAGTGAAACATACACCGCGCACTTTGCATCCGCAGCATCGGCAGAGAATCCCTGAAAATTCTTGTCGAGTCGACCCCGGGCCGCTACGAAAGGCTGCCTACGGGTAAGTTCCCGGGGGCATTTAGTAACATACAGCTTGCATGTTGCACTCTGCATGCTTCGAAGCGAAAATTGATTCAAGTTTTTGATCGGAGCAGTCCCGATGAGTGTGACCAGAACTCCGGGCTCACAGAGCCGCTACGGCGACTCGCTCCGGTTGTCTGCCGGCTACAGGCAGAGTCAGCGACGGCCGATGGCCCGACTATGGCCGCCCCCGCCCGAGCGGGCCCGGCAACGCAGAGGCTCCCCTATAGCAACGCGGGAGCATGCGTTAGCCCCGCTGCTCCCGCGCACACCACAACTTTCCGCCGCTCAGCAAGAAAGGTACTGTGGCATGTTTAAGGCTAGCACTCCGTTGCTCTGCGCATTGATGGCGCGCTGGAACGGAAAAATCGATGCCCAAGTCGCTGACTCCCGCCGATGGCAGATCCAATCTGGACGATTCCGCATGGGGAAGTACGGTAATCCGCGCTTCCTGAACTTGCCAGATAAGACCCTTTCGAGGGCCGGCTCTTTCCAAAGATTAGGAAGGAACCGGTGATGGACCGCAGGCCAGATGATCCTATTCGTTGGAAACAGCTCAACCCGGATCACCGGCCTGGCTTGATCACATTGGCCTGGCGTTGGCGTACCGAAATTGCGCTCATTGTCGCACTCGTAGGGCTGGAGTATGTGTTGGCACAGGTGATGGGGCTAGTTGGTGGTGTTCTTGTCATCGTGGCCGCGGCTGAAATCCTCTACGCTGTCCCGACGACCCGCCGTTGGATGTTCCGTCATGCCCGGTGCGTCTTTGTGCGGCACCGGTTATACAGCGTCTTCCGAGAGACGAGAACGACCACGCTCAAGGGCCGCCTACCATTGATCATGCGAGTTTCCCCGACTAATCACGGGGACCGTGTGATGGTGTTCTGCCGCGCTGGTATTTCGGTAGAGCAGCTACAGAAGGTAAAAAGGGAAATCTGTAATGCTAGCATGGCGAGCGACATCTATTTTGCGCCGGCCAATGCGCCATTTGCCAAAATGGAGATCATCCGGGCGGATTCAAGATCACAGGATAAGACGGTGACCTTTTCACCAGGGCATCCCACGAATGAGGACCTTGATGAGTCGTGAGTCATCTAGTTGGCTGGCACTTCTTCATTGGCTATCCTCAGCCCTCCGTCTCCGCCAGCACATGAATCAACAGAGCCGCCGACCAGCTGAAGCTGCGGGTGCCGTGGCCTCTACCGGTCCGCGGATGGAAGTATTCCCGGAAACCTGACTTCGCGACAAGACCGACAAGATCATCATCGAGCCGTTGCGCCAGCTGCTGATGTCCGTGCACCTGTAGGCCGCGCGCCACCAGCCAGGTGGTGTTCAGCCAGGTTGGGCCGCGCCAGTACCGCCGCGGTTCGTGGCGTACGTCGGTCAAATCGAAGCTTGGCACCCCGTGTACGTCAGCGGTTCCAATCCGGAATGCCTCTCCGGTAGCTGTCGCGACGAGCGAGTCGACCACTGCGGGCGGCAAACCAGGCAGCACCAGCGGGATGAGCCCGGCCACCGTGCGTTCTGGCTGCGGCCGGTCCGATCTCGCGTCACGGGCAAGAAACAGTCCGCGCTCCTCGCTCCACAGCTGGTCAACCATCGCCTCGGTAATGCGCGCCGCCTCAGAAAGATGCTCGCTGTCATCGCGGCCTAGCCGACGCGCGATTTCGGCGAGTGCAAGCTGCGACCAGGCCCACAAAGCGTTGAAAGCCGGGTCGACAACCAGAAACTCCGCCTTAGCACGTACCCAGTCGTCGTCGTAGCCGTGATCCCGATATCTCAACATCAGCCGGATGTAGCGCGCATAATCCTGATCCGTAGGCCGCTCTCCCGCCCCGGCGTGCGCGACATCTCGACGGGTGTAGGTCTCGAAGAGGCTGAGATCGGCCGGCACTGCCGCGAGCGGGTGGTCCCACGCCGGGGAATTGTCCAAGCCGGTCTCCCATGGATGAACCAGCACCGCCAAGCCGCCAGCGACCGTACGCCGGTCCCGGATATAGGCATTCTGGTCAACAAGACACGGATAGGCGCGCTCGGCAAAGCCGAGTTCTTGATCATCCATCTGCCGCACGATCGAGGCAACGGCCACGGCGTGCAGTGGCGGTTGAATGATTCCCGAGGTGGCGATCGGCGGATGGCCATCGATCGCCGATGACCGCCAGACCGATGGGCC
>JAICVE010000504.1 GCA_025935475.1 Nitrospira sp.
CCAGGGAGACCGTGATGTCTTCAAAGGCACCTTCGCTGTCGCCATGCCCGAAGAAATCGAACCGAAAGGTGACGAGCCCTGCTTCGTTCACCATTCTGGTCAACATCTTGTTGGTCGTGCTGTTCTTACTGGACAAGAAGCCATGGCAGAGCACCACGGCGGCGGTGGAAGGCTGCGGAGAACGGTTGAGCACGGCGGAGATCCTGTGCCCCTGCTCGTCCTGGAAGGTAAGCGGTTCGTCCATGCGGCGGCATTGTAGCAGAGTTGCGCGG
Source organism: Nitrospira sp. (assembly GCA_025935475.1). Classification (GTDB taxonomy): domain Bacteria; phylum Nitrospirota; class Nitrospiria; order Nitrospirales; family Nitrospiraceae; genus Nitrospira_C. The sequence continues at coordinate 273 of JAICVE010000504.1, forward strand.
GGGAAGGCCGCGAAGCGGTCTACAGCTTGCTTGATCGCACGCGATAATCGACAGTATCTTGTAACCACTTCCAGAATCTGACCTGCTCGCCCAGATCTCGATTCGGCTCCAGCTTTTCACGCCAGGTTTTCATGACTTCCCCGTCGACGGTCCAGAGGCGGACGCGCTCACGGGGCACATGTCTGCGCCAGTGATCGCCGACCTTGGGGCTGATATAGGCCAGCCGGAGCGTGACATTACGGGATAAATACTCGAGCGGCCTGAGGTCGATTTTCTCATACAGCGCCTGGGATCCGGCAGTCGTGCCGCTGGTGGCGGCATCGGGCACCCCGTCGGTAATGATCATGACATTGATGGGCGCCAGCACCAAATTGCGCTCCTTGGTGATTCGGGCCACTTCCGCGAAGAACGGATTGAAATCGGTCACCCGGTCTGCGGCCGGAAACCACTTACGGAGCTCGGCCTCGATGTGCGGGACGTCTTTGTTTTCGAAATCATGGATCGGATGAAAACTCTTGGGTTCACGCAAATCCTTTCCACCGACGCTGGCGATGAACATCGCCTGGGGCGTATCGAGACCCCCGAGGGCATGCAGATGACCGTAGATGTAATGGGCGAGAAACAGGAGCGCATTATCGTAGTAGCCGGAGTTCTTGAACGAGCCGCTCGCATCGACGCCGATAAAGAGCGTATTGTGCGGCTTCTGCGGCTGCGCCGGTTCCTGGGTACAGCCGGTGAGAGGCACCGATAGGGCGCCGGCGAGCGCGGCGGCGGCGAGAAATGACGCGATGCCGCTCATGAGGCCACCTTTTTGGGCTGCCACTTGACGGTGGGCAGCAGTTCTCGCGTCTCCACGACGTCCTTCAGGCTCTTGAATGGAATGCTGAACACTGGTTTGCCGGCGACCAGAATCATGGCGAAGTTCAGCAGTGCCGCCGCCACGTGGAGCACCGGGAGCATGAGGAACTCCATCAATTCGCCGGCTTTCTCGTGCAGCCATCCCACCTCGCGCTTGAAGTCCTCCATCGGTGCCTTCCACCAAGACGGTGGCTCCGGAGCGACAAGCGCCACGCCGGTTGCGGAGGCTTCCTGATGCATCGGTTGCCGTGAGATAAATGACAGGAGGGGAGGTGTGCCATATTGGCCGAACAGAAACCAGGTCATCCCTCGAACGCCCATCCATCCGAACGTGGCAAGCGAAAGCGTGAACAGGAGTCCTGGTCGAAATTGTTCCCCCGTCTGCTGGGCGATCCAGGGCGAGAGCGCATCGACTAATTCACGGTAAAGAAACATGACCTCGAACGTCATCACGAACACTTCGACGAGAATCATCTGGACGAGATATTTGTACTCGCGGTTCTTCATCGAGTCGGCGAGCACCTGAATGCACGCGAAACTGCCCATGATCAGGAGCAAGAGGAACACGTAGAGGATCGTTCCGGTCATGACCGATGCGTCCGATCCGGTGATCCCGGCCAAGACCTCTGTGACCGTGGGCATGAGCGTGTACGTGAAGATCGTTGATTCCAGCACGCACCAGAAAATCAGCAGACGAAACGCA
>JAICVE010000379.1 GCA_025935475.1 Nitrospira sp.
AGATAGAGGGGAACTATGAGAAGTTTGTCTGCAAGGCCCAAGAGCGGTATGGGGACAAGAAGAGTGAGCTGATGAAGTTGGCGGAGGCATGGCATGCAAAGCCGGCGACTGAGGCCGAGGGAAAGAACAACATTCCCGTTGCATGACGGCAAAGCACACAAGACGACACATGGACACACTTTTACTTTGCGGTTAAGGAGAAAGATGATGCACACAAAGATGGTATTAACGTTCTGCACAGCTTCGGTCCTCGGTGGGGCGCTCATCGCCGGCTCGGTGTTCGGCAAGGCCGATGAGAAGAACATGAGCGACTCGTGGATCACAGCCAAGACCAAAATTGCGCTGTTTGCCGATTCCCGAGTGAAGGGCAGCGACATCAGTGTTGCGACGACCGACGGCGCGGTGACGATCCGCGGGAAGGTCGATAGCGCTGAAGCGAAGCAGGCCGCGGAAGGCGTCGCCAAGAGCGTAGATGGGGCGAAGACGGTCAAGAACGATTTGCAAGTCGTCGCTCCGTCCAAGCGCGAGGCGACCGATGACAAGGATGACGCGATCACGGCTCGCGTGAACGACCAGATGGCGAAAGACACGCAACTGAAGAACGCCGGCATTAAGGCCCAGACGAATGCAGGCGTGGTCTCCTTGACCGGCGAAGTGGCCGATCTTGCGACCAGTGCCCAGGCGTCTTGGTCAGCCTGGCAAGTGCCCGGCGTGAAATCCGTGAAGAACGATCTGCGGGTGAAAGAAAAAGCCTGAGGCGTTCCTTCTACAGCACGCTCTTCGTCCGTCGAGGCCGGAACACGCGGCACCGACGGACGACAGAGTGGCTCACTCCATACACCATGAATTCTGTGCGTTGTTGAACATGTTTGCGGTTTCGCACCGCCTTCACTCCAGGGGCTTCACGTTGTCATCTTTCTTGCAATTACGAGCGGGATGGCATACTCTTGAAACTCACCACTACGTCCCACTGTCGACGGCCTCCCGGAAGCCCCGAGCGCCGACTCTGTCGCAGAAAGGCGGTCCCCTCATGAGTCCTCACGGCAGAGACATCAACAGGTTTGTGGCGGCATGCGAAGCACTTCTTGAGATGAATGTCGCGACAGCCGATCTCACCGAGCAGGAAGGTCAACTGATCCAATACTACATAGCCGCCCTAGCCGCAAAATTTCCCGCCTTGGTCGAATAACCACCACCTCTCGCTGCCCATTCAACCCCCGTTTTGTCTTCCTCTAGACGATCGGTTCGCAAGGCTGGAGGAAAGCCTTGAACGCCACCGGGTGTCCCAAATTCTCCTGTACCAGCCTGGCTTGCACCTCCTTCACCGCTTTGACGAGCATGGCCATCCGATCATCGTCGAGCGCTACGAGGATCAGCTTGTTTCGATCGTGAGCGGCATGCGTCACCGAGACTGCGCCGGTTTCACCGCTCCCGCCCACCCCGTGAACCACGGTGTACCCCGAAATTTTCAAACTGGTGAACATGACGAGCACCTCATCCTCGAACTTCTCTCGACACACAATCGTGAGCATCTTCATGATCATGCCTCCTTGGCATCCCGGCCTATTCTGCCTTCCTCATGCGATGAAGTCTACGATCTCGCGGGCCGATGGCGCAGGCGACTCGGCTAGGGCATCCGACAGTCACCCAGGTGGCTCGCAGGGCGTAGAATCAGCGCTACTTTCAGGTGGGCCGAACAGGAGGGTCATCCGATGCCGAACTATGAATATAAATGCCTGGATTGCGGCAAGGAGTCGGAGCTGAATCTCAGCATGAGCGAACACGACCGCGGCAAGATCACGTGTCCAGCGTGCAAGAGCGCCCGCATGGAGCAGTTGATCTCCGCCATCTCGGCAAAGACGAGCAGAAAAAGCTAATGACGGTGGACGGGAACTCAAGCCGTCCCACCCATGCTCGCGATCGCCATGAACGACTCTGAGCTGAGATGTCCGATTTGAGATCTGGGGTCGCGCTTCGGCACGAACGCTTGTCAACGAGCGACAGTTCGCGTACTGTACGCCCGCTCGATGCTCGAAGCAGACCGTCACCATTCCAATCCATCGCTACGGCCCCGCTGGTTCGTGCGGCAAGATGTCGACGGGTTGCTCGGGTTGGCACTCGACAATCTCATTCAGATTCTCCTTGTCGTGGGGCTCTGCCGGGGGCTGCTGGACTATCCTGCGACACTCGTCTACGGGCGCATCCTTCCGGCCGTGGCCCTGAGCCTCATCGTCGGCAACGTCTATTATAGTTGGCTCGCCTATCGTTTGGGCGTCCGAGAGGGACGCGACGATCGCACAGCGCTCCCCTACGGCATCAACACGGTCAGCCTCTTCGCGCACGTCTTTCTCGTCATGCTGCCGGTGAAATTGATCGCGCTCGACCGTGGTGCGACCATGGACGAGGCGATCACGTTGTCCTGGCAAGCGGGGCTCGTCGCCTGTCTGGGATCGGGAATCATCGAGCTGATCGGCAGCGTGCTGGCCAATCCACTACGCCGCTGGCTGCCGCGGGCGGCGCTCCTCTCCACCCTCGCCGGCATCGGATTGACCTTCATCGCGCTCGGCTTTCTCTTCCGCACCTACGAATATCCGGTGGTCGCGCTTGTCCCGCTCGGCATCATCTTATTGACGTACTTCGGCCGCGTCGAATTTCCGATCCCGGGCGGCCTGCTCGCGGTCCTCGTCGGGACCGCGCTAGCCTGGATGACCGGCTTGGTCCATCTCAATGACGCCACGTTCTCGCAGGCGGTGGCACCGCTCGGATGGCATCCACCAGGGATATTCATCGATGCCCTCTGGCAATCTCGCGAGATTTTGCTCACGCAACTCAACGTCATCCTGCCGATGGGCCTGTTCAATCTCGTGGGGAGTTTACAAAATCTGGAAAGCGCCGAGGCGGCCGGTGATGCGTACCCCACGGCCCCCTGCCTCGCGGCCAATGGGGTCGGCTCTATTGTGGCGGCGGTCTGCGGCTCCTGTTTTCCGACCACGATCTACATCGGCCATCCGGGATGGAAAGCGATGGGCGCCCGCATCGGCTATTCCTGGCTCAACGGCGTCGTGATGGCGCTCCTTTGCGTGACCGGCGCCGCGTCGGTTGTCGCCGCGATTATTCCGATCG
>JAICVE010000276.1 GCA_025935475.1 Nitrospira sp.
CAGGAGGCGGCCCGTTCACCCTCCTTAAGGAAGAAAAACAGCGAGCTTGGAAGGACCATTCTAGGTGCTCGCCATCGCCACCAAGGAAAAGGGCGCGTCTCGGGTAAACGACTGCCAAGCAATCGGGTCAGTGGGGGAACCGGGTAAACGATTGCAACGCAATCGGTGGGTTGGCTGGGTGAAAAAAGATAGCGCAGGGTCGGGCGGGTGAGAAGATTCGCGAAGCGAGACATAGGTTATTAGAAGAGAAGGTTCTGAATCATAATGAGTTAGGATATAGTATATATACTTACTATCCACAACTGGCTATCATTTTTTCGTAGACACAGACATACTTTTTCGCCGCTCGGCAGACTTTCCTTCCGATTACTAGAATGGTCTCCTTAGGGCTAGTTGCGTTAGTCCATGTGCGAACCGTGAAAATGCGAACAATGGCCAATCGTTGAGGTGATCTATGTATAGCCGTTTTTACGGTTTTACCACGGAGCCATTTCAAAACACCCCGGACCTCGATTTCCTCTTCCTGAGTCCAAATCATAAAGAAGCGTTAGCATGCATTGAATACGGCATTCAACAACGTAAAGGGTTCATCGCGGTCACTGGCGAGGCGGGAGTTGGCAAAACCATCATCCTTCGTTCCTATCTCACCAAAGTCGATGCACAGAAACAGAAAACGATTTATGTCCTCAATCCCAAGCTCACGTTCGACAGTCTTCTCACCACCATTCTCAAAGAATTAAGCGCGGAACCTGTCGCTGGTATTGCAGCCCAGAAGCTCAATCAACTGCACGAGGTGTTGATCGCCGAATACCGCAATGACCACACGGTGGTCCTCATTATCGACGAAGCCCAACACATACCTATCGAAACGTTGGAGAGCATTCGCATGCTGTCCAATATGGAAACCGCAACGGAGAAGTTGATTCAGATAGTCCTTGTGGGCCAGCCGGAGTTGGACGCATTACTCAATCGCTCTGAGTTGCGCCACGTTCGTGAGCGAATTGCCCTTCGGGCAAGAATTGCACCGCTCACCAAAACTGAGAGTGAAGAGTACATTGATCACCGGCTCAACCTGGTGAGCAGAGAGCCACGGGCTGTCTTTTCGAAGCAAGCGCTCGATCGAATTGTGAAATCCGCGAATGGCATTCCACGAAGACTGAACATTCTCTGCGATGCCGTGCTCATTGCAGGATTTGGATATCGGCACGCGATCATTTCAGGCGGGATTGCGAAGGAGGCCATTGCTGTTTTCAATGGCTCTCACCGATCTCAGCCCGCACGAAGGCTTCAGCCGCGGTACGCGCTGGGCCTGCTGAGTTTGGTTGTAGCGGTCGCCTTCTATCTTCTGTATCTCTCGGCCATACCGAGTATTACGGTCAGTGGGCTCTCAGAGGCGACGGACCAAAACAAGGAACCCCTCAGGCCCGTTCTGGGGAATATTGGAACGGATCCAGTATTTGCAAGCGACACCCGCCAGACCGACCCCGTGCCGCCGGCACGCTTGGTCAGTGAGTTCGACGCAAAAGGGCGCGACCTCTCCCCCACGGAGAGGATGGAATTGAGTGAGACGGCTAGACTCTTAGCGGTGCTTTTGGATTCCGGAAGGGTCGTCGTCGGACGAGCGCAGCCGGCGATCAACAATCCCAGACTTGAGGACAAAGGGTTTACCGCGAGCGCCTTCGAAGCCCAGCTGAGAAGAGAGTTTCAGGCAAGAACTCGACACGATCTGCACCATCTCGCCGGTGCCCCAATGCCCGAGTCGGCAAAACCCTTGCTCTTGCGGCTGTCCTTTTTCATGCAGAAAGCGGTTCATGATGTGCAGTCGGACATCAACAAAAAGGGCATCGGGTTTAAAGGATTCATCCCCGCGACATTTGGAACGCAGGTGGCCCACAGCTTCTCGAAGGACACCGGGTTAAAGTTGCGGCAGATTGGCCCGCCGGGAAAAGAACCGCGAAATCCCGGTAACAAACCGGACGACGAGGAGGAGCTTCTGCTGTATGCCGTTCAGAAAAATCATCCCCGGGTTGGAGATCACATTGTGGAGCAACAGCTGACTGATAATCGTGGCGTTCGCGTCATGCTCCCCCTCTTTTACAGCAGACAATGCCTTGCCTGTCATGGCAACCCCAAGGGAGAGGTCGACATTTCCGGGTATGAAAAAGAGGGTTTCAAGGAGGGAGACCTAGGCGGGGCGATTTCTATTGTGCTGACTGCTCAAAACAAGCTCACCAAGAGCAGCGAATGATTGTCTCCTATGCGAGACCAGCAATCCACACAATGGTATCAGAGTGCCGTCGATCAACTGACGCGAATCGCGATGGCGGTTCAGCGCCAGGAATACTTCGATTTGAAGAGCGTGTCGTCGCTTGCGTCGGATATCGTGGAGTCGCATGGTCGAAGTGACCAGCTGGTCGTTCAAGCCCTAACCGTACCCAGCGGGTCACCCGGCTCACAATTGATCACGAATCTGATCAATGTCGGAATTTTGGCGACGAAGGTGGGGGCAGGGCTCGGGTATCACGGGGCGGAGTTAGAACGGCTGGCCCTGGCTGGGCTGGTGCACGATATCGGCATCCTTGCCGTCCCGCAGTCACTGGTGACGAAGGCCGGTCGCCTGACACCTGACGAGCGCGCGGTCATCGAGCAACATCCCGAACTGGGCTATCAAACGTTGCGGAAGCTCGGGACGCATGACTGGCTGGCGGAGGTCGTCTGCCAGGCCCACGAACGGTGGAATGGGCAAGGCTACCCCAATAAACTCAAGGGGAGTGAGATCAACGAATTCGCTCCAATCATCGGCGTCGTGGATGTCTTTGATGCACTGGTCAGTCCCCGTCCGTATCGTCGTCGATTCCTTCCTCATGAGGCCGTGCGCGAGCTCGTGATGGTCGAGAGAACGGCGTTTCCGCGGAAAGTCATCAAGGCGTTGGTCGAACAGCTCTCGGCCTATCCGATTGGAACCTCGGTCCGGCTGTCCACCGGTGAGCGAGGCACCGTGATTCGTGTCAATACTCGCTTTCCACTCCGTCCGGTGGTGGTGATCGGTGAAGGCCCGACGGATGGCCTCGACGCACGACACGTCGATCTGAGTACGTCACCCCAGGTGACCATCATTGAGACGGTCGAGCCTCCCGATGTCGCGCGCCTCTCATATCCAATGCTCACTCAAGCGAGTCTGGCATTTCCACTACGCACTCGAGCGGGAAGAATGACCGAGCTGATGCCGTCTGTCTCCGGTCAGTGTTCATTTTCATCCCTCCTGCAGAGTCTTGATGCGATTTCGAATGACATTCAAGAGCTGGCGGAGTCTGTCGCGCCTCGCCGTCAAGGTGTCGAGCGCCTTTCCGAAGGGGAGAGAACGTGGCCGCATCGACGCACGGCTGTTCAAGAGTTGGAGAGTCCGTCGTGTGACAAAGAAGTGGTGGGGTTGTTTGCTCTGGAAGCACAGGTATGGCTGGCACAGATTCAGCGGGCGCTGAAGAAGCTTATCGAGGGGGACGATCAAGCCGTTCGACCACCGCTCTATAGGATTATGCTGCAGGGCATCACCAATCTTGCAACATCAGCGGCGAGCGTTCACCTCTCCGCCATTGAACAGATGGCCATGAACCTCTTGCCGATGCTGCATGAGGTCGGACGGCAGGATCTGCGCGAGGGTGCGGAGGCGATCAACAAATTTCAAGAAGGCTTAGCACGCATCAGTACCGCCGTTCACCGTCTGACCAATCGCCACCAGGAAGAACGTATCCTGCAATCTCCTAACGGGGATGGCTCGGCCATTGAGGCGCGCTCATTCGACGCGTTGTCGACCCCGCAACAGGTGACCACACCGCAGCCAGTCGTTCAGTCATCAGAGGCAAGCGAGCCACCGCTTCTGAAAGCGTTACGTGCACTTCAGCAAACTCGAGCAAGGTCTGTGCAGACTCCCAGAGATGTCTTGGAAGCAGTCATCTTGAGGGCTGGACACGAGGCGGGAGAAATAGACGTATCAGTCATCGAACGTATGCTCAAGGAGTTAGATCGGCTCGATGAACAATTTCTTGAAGACGTCAACCGGCGAGTGCCAATCATCATACAAGCACTTCGCCACTTACGAACTCAGGAGACGACCGATCCTTCGATTGCTTCTCAACTCGATCGAATCGTAGGCGAAGTGGATGCACTTTGCGAACTGGCGAATCGTGTTCAAGCCTCAATCATGACCATGTTCCTCGACGGTCTTCGGTCGTTCGTACTCGATCTGGCGAATCATGTCCAAGCCTCGAAGTTCCTCCCCCGTCTTCGGTCGTTCCTCCTTGTGAAAGCCTACAACAAGCCCTCGACGCTGCGTCAACGGCTCGAGATGGTCGAAGCAAGAGTGCGGACCCTCATTCCAATGGCTGAACAGTGGGTCACGATTGGCCAGACCGAACGGGCAGACATCGGTGAGATTTTACGAGCCTATCCCGACGGACGAGCCTTTTCTCCTTACAACCCGACTACCGCAAGAGAAACGTGATACCAACTCTTGCGG
>JAICVE010000382.1 GCA_025935475.1 Nitrospira sp.
AGAAATTATTGTGGTGGATCGCTACCAAGCGCTCCTCTGGGCGAAGGTATTTAAGAACCTCAAGCCGCACAGAGACATCGTGATCAACGCAGGAGGCGACCTGGCCTGGATGATCCGGAAGGACAGCCCGAAATTGAAAGCAGAAATTGCCGAATTTGCCAAACAGCACGGCGGGAAATCCGCCTTCGGCAATGAGTTAATCAAAAAGTATGGCGGGGATGGGAATCCGCGCATCGTGAAACAGGCGACTTCGGCCGGCGAGATTAAGAAATTTCAGAAGACGGTCCAGTTCTTCCGCAAATACGGTGCCGAGTACGACATGGACTATCTCTTGATGGTCGCCCAGGGGTACCAGGAGTCTCTGCTCGATCAGAATGCTCGAAGCAGCGTCGGTGCAATCGGCGTCATGCAACTGATGCCTGCCACGGCCGAAGAGATGAAGACCGGCGACGTGACACAGCTCGAACCGAACATCCATGCCGGCATCAAGTACATGCGGTTCGTGCGGGACCAATTTTTTGAACACGAGCCCATGGATACGCGCAACAAGATCCTCTTTTCATTTGCCGCCTACAATTGCGGCCCAGCCCGTGTTCAGAAACTCAGGAAGGAAGCGGCGCAACGCGGGCTTGATCCGAACGTTTGGTTTAACAACGTCGAGATCATCGCCGCCCGACGGATCGGCGAGGAAACGGTCACCTATGTGGCTAACATCTATAAGTACTACGTCGCCTATAAACTGATTGAGGAACAGCGGGTCGAGAGAGAGAAGGGCCCCACCGGCCTGCCGCAGAGCGTGTCCAGGCCTCAGTAGGCGCCATCCAGCGTCCAAGGCGACCCATTCATCTTTTTTTCATCAGAACATGCGTTGCTTTTTCACTGGCAACGGTTTTGATGGATGTGAACCCGAGAGCGTTGAGATTCAGTCCGGAAAAGAGATGCTCCCCTTCTCCCAAGAAAATCGGCGACATGGCTAGGTGGATTTCATCGATCTGGTCGGCGGTCAGATACTGACGAATCGTGGCAACGCCGCCACCAATCCGAATGTCTTTACCTTTGGCCGCTGCTTTCGCTTTCTGTAAGGCCGACTTGATGCCGTCGGTGACAAAGTAAAAGATCGTGCCACCTTCCATCGTAAGGGGCGCGCGCGAGTGATGCGTGAGTACAAATACCGGCGTGTGGTACGGCGGATTATTCCCCCACCAGCCCTTCCAGGGCTCGTCTTTCCAGGGACCGCGCACCGGTCCGAACATATTCCGTCCCAAAATCCAGGCGCCCAAATTGTCCATTGACTGCGCGGCAAAATCATTGTCGATGCCATGCGCCCCTTCGCCTTGATCGTTCATTTTCTTAAAGACGTCCGTGTCTACAAACCAGGAATGCAGCTCCTCCCCACGAACCCCGAGCGGATTCTGCAAATCCTGTCGGGGTCCCGCACCAAATCCGTCTAGCGACACCGTAAACGCCGCGACTTTCACCTTGATCATGCAGCTCTACTTTTTATCTGTCCGCAAAACACTCCCGACCTCTTTTACCTCCGCCTGCGCACTGTTGTGGACCTTTCTATTTCTCAGGCGGCGATATTAGTCTGGTATCTCCGCTTCGACGAGTTTTCCTAGAAGGATCAGCGATTCTTGCCAGCCGAGATAACAGGCCTCAGCCGGAATGACCTCAGGCACGCCTTCTTGCACAATATGAACCTCCGTTCCACAAGAGACTTTCTTCAATGTGACCGTCACGTGAATTTCTCCGGGCAGGTTCGGGTCGTCGAAGTTGTCCGTGTACCGAAGGCGTTCATAGGGCACAAGTTCAAGATATTTACCGCCGAAGGAGTGACTCTTTGCCGTCGTGAAATTCGTAAATGACATCTTGAAAGTGCCACCGACCTTGGCATCCATGTGGTGCACCTTGCCCGTAAATCCATTAGGCGGGAGCCACTTTACCATGGCATCCGCATCGAGAAATGCTCGGTAAATCCGTTCTGATGTTGCGCGAAGCACACGATGAAGCCGAATGGTATTCGTTCCCACGTTGATTTCTCCTTTCTATAGCCTACAATTCAGGACGCCCGATTTGATGAATCTTATGAAGCGGTCGCTTCGTGGCCGCTGCCTGGAATTTCCCTGACCGGCCGCACCTCCATGGTCCCAAACCGCACCGATGGAAACTTCGAGGCCACTTGGATCGCCTCGTTCAGATCTCGGGCGCTGATCAGGAAAAAGCCACCGAGCTGCTCTTTCGTTTCAGCATAGGGACCGTCGGTCACCGATAACTTCCCGCTCCGGACTCTTACGCTTATGGCCGTCTTTATGGGGTCAAGTTGCTCTACCGCAAGTAGTTGACCGCTCTTTTTCAGCGCCTCGACATAGGCCATGGTTTCTTCCATCACGGCGTCGCACTCGCTTTTGGGCATGGAGTCCCATTTCTTCTCTTCGTGGCAACACATGAGCAGATATTTCATAGCGTCGACCTCCGATTTGACTGTGAAACACAGTTCTTGACAGATAGTCGCTCCAGATGACCAAAATCGACAGGGGGCCGTGCACAATTAAATCCATTACTTAGGACGAATTGACTGAAGTGGTCAATATCCAAGACCGACTGGTCCGGTTAGACTGGAAAGCGATTGAAGCATCGTTATGGCAGCGGGGTTATGCCAAAACCGATCCATTGCTCACGGCTGAAGAGTGCGATGCGCTCATCGCCCTGTACGGCAATGACCAACTGTTCCGAAGTCGGATCGACATGAAGCGCTTTCGGTTTGGCGAGGGGGAGTACAAATACTTCACGTATCCGTTACCGCCGCTGGTCCAAGCTCTGCGCGAAACAATCTATCCTCGTCTTGCGGTGATCGGCAACGCATGGGCAAAGGCATTGAGTCAGCCGGATATATTTCCGTCGAATCACTCTGAACTGCTCGCTATTTGTCGTCGCAAGGGACAGACCAAACCCACACCATTGTTACTTCATTACTCTGCCGGGGATTATAACTGCCTTCATCAGGATATTTATGGAGCGGTCGCGTTCCCACTGCAGCTCACCACCTTCCTCAGCCGTCCTGACCGCGATTTTTCCGGCGGTGAGTTTCTGCTCC
>JAICVE010000468.1 GCA_025935475.1 Nitrospira sp.
AGCCGACCGATGAACCACGTGCCGGTGTTGGCCAACCCTTTGTAATCAAGATCTACGGGATTTTGCGTCGCCAAGACGACGCCCAGGCCGAAGGCGCGCGCTTGCTTGAGCAGCGTCAACAGCGGGAGCTTGGACGGAGGATTGGCCACCGGCGGGAAATAGCCGAAGATCTCATCCATGTACAGCAGCGCGCGCAAGCTGGTTGTCCCCGACTGCGCCCGCATCCAGCCGACCATCTGGCTGAGCAGCAGCGTCACGAAAAACATCCGCTCGGCATCACTCAGATGCGCGATCGAAAAAATTGCCAGACGCGGCTTGCCTGATGCCGTATAGAGCAGTTGCTGAATGTCCAGCGGCGCGCCGTCGAGCCAGGCTTGAAATCCGGGCGCAGCCAAGAGATTGTTGAACTTCATCGCCAGGGCAAAACGGTCCTTTGAGGGGAAAAACGCCTCGACATCCATTACGCCGATCTTCGCCACCGGCGGCGACTGGATGCTCTGAATGACTGCGGCAAGGTCCAGATCGCTTCCCTGTCCCCACGCATGCCCGAGAATTGTCGACAGCAGGATATGCTCACGGCTCTGAATCGGATCGGCGTCGACCCCGAGCAAGCCGAGAAGACCGGTCACGGTTGTGCTGATCCGTTTGCGAAACAATTCCGTATCATTGCGGACATCCTCCTCGGGTGCGGAAAACGATTTCAGAATGGAGACGGGCAGACCGGCGTTGCTCCCCGGCGTGTAGATCATGGCCTCGGCCGACTCCTTGAACCGCTGAATGCGCGCCCCGTCCTGGCCCCAAGCCGCTAAGCCCTGTTTCCAGAGGTCCGCTTGCCCGCTCGCATACTCGGCGGGAGACTGCCCTTTCTTCCGCGCATCGTCTTCATTGATCCAGGGGAGAAAGTTTTCGCCCTTGAGAGAGGGAAAGGTCAGCAGTAGATTTCCAAGATCGCCTTTGGGATCGATGACGATGGCGGGAATGTTGTCGATCGCCGCCTCTTCGAGCAACGAGAGACAGAGGCCTGTTTTGCCGCTGCCGGTCATCCCCACGCAGACCGCATGGGTCACCAGATCCTTCGAGTCATACAACAGCCATCCGGGGTTCGCCCGCTTGGCAGCGAGGTCATACGGTCGCCCGAGGTAAAAGACGCCCAGCCGCTCGAAGTCCTGCGTACGCTCCGAGCCGCCGGCGGCTTCCTCCTTCGCCGGAGCAGACTTTTTCCGTGGCATCGGTCCTTCGTCCTAAAGAGAAAGGAAGGGCACAGCAACGGCGCATTGTAGGGTGAGGACCAATCCGCTGCAAGGCCACCCATGAGGTCGCATCGGTGTCGCCGTGGAAAAGAGAAGGAGGAACCCGGGAGACGCATCGGCCGCCTCCCGGGCCAAGAGAGAGGTTAGCTACCGCACGAAATCTTCAGAGACTCGATATCGTCTTTCATGTCCAGCTTCCCGAGGTTGGGAACGCGTTGCCCCGGAGCAAACGCGAGTTCCGTTCCCTTGAAATCCTTATCCGAGTAGGCCTTGACCGTGGCATTGGAGCCCACAATCACGCTTTCGATGTCATTGTTCCAATTTTTGCCGCCAACATCTTTCAGCGACGCAAATTCCTTCGGCCCTTGAATCTTGTAATGATCATCTTTCATGTCGAAGTCGTCATCGTCGAACACTTCGATAAAGCAGTTTTTATCGACGACCTGCGTTTCCAGATCCGCCGCAAAGGCCGGCGCGCCCCCAAAGGCGATTGCGGCCAGCATCGGCAACCCTATCCTCAAAAATGACATGATGCACTCCTTTGTTTGGCTCGTTGTTGTATTTGGTGCGTGGTTAACGGAGAATGCCGAGAAACCACAGCAACACCAGCAGGCTCACCGGCACTCCGAGCAGCCACAAAATTACGCCTTTCCCCATTGCTCCCATTTGCACTTCTCCCTTTGACGCCGACGAGGTCGGGTTGGTTATTGCCTCAGTGCAGGCTCCTGAGTCAGCACCTGGTTCAACACGCTGACCATTTTCAAGTGCGCGCGATTGTCTTCGCGCAAGTCAGCGGCGAACAACTCCCCATGGCGCTGCTGTAAGACCTTGCCGAAGGCATCATGTTGTGCCTCAGGCACGCCGTACAGGGTGGCCAGCGAGGTCACATATTGTCCGCTTCCGGCAGCAGCCTCCTGGCGAAGATTTTCGTACGCCACTCCGGCGAAGAGATTGATCTTCTGCTCTTGTCTCACCAGGCCATCTGCGGTGAACAATTCATTCGGCGTCGTACTCGAGAAAAAATTCACTGTC
>JAICVE010000241.1 GCA_025935475.1 Nitrospira sp.
AAGTAGTCGGATGGATCGAAGCACTGAACGACCTGGTCTATTTTCTCGACCTTTTGATGCAGATCCGGCACGACCGCGATCAGCGAGGTTTTGCCGAGCAGCTCTTTTCAGAATGTGAGGAACACTTTTTCGAAAACAGTTACCTTGACGAATTATTTCCGCGCGGACGCGCGCAGTCCCGTGGACTGGTGAGACGGCTGCAATCGCTGTGCAAGCGCCTGTCCTTTGAGATCACCCAGGAATCGCTCTTCTTCGATCCGCGACGGGCGCTCGAATGGGTAAATCGGCAGGGTCGGCGTTCTTGGACTGTGTCCGGCCGCCTGGAGTCGTCGTTTGAACGCGCCGAACAGTCGTATACCATTCCGGTCGGCATCGACGGGAGCGCGCTGGTTGCACCCGCTTCAGTCAGAAAGGCCATCGGACCACGGTCGCGGCGTGTGAGCTTTGTGCTGCGGAATAATGAGATCGTCCTGCACGCTGGCCGACCATTCCCTCTCTGCGCGTCGACAGGAGCTGCCATGCACTGCCATTGGCCGCGCCGGGAAGCGACTGACGCCGTTGCTGCTTCCTCGGGATCTCTAACAGTCGGCCCTACGCTCCGCTACGGGAAGACCCGTCAACCGCAGGCGCTTTCAGCCACCAAAACCACGCAGATTGCCCGCTTCGGCCGGGCATGGCAGACGATCGAACTGGCCTGGCCGGAAGGCCACGCGTTGCTGAGGCTTCTCACGTCACGTGTCGTGCCGCTCAAGGCACCCGGCGTCGTCAGCTTTAGCTACCGTCATCGGCCGGGCCTGTCGTTCATCAACTGCTTCGACCGTGACAACCTCGACCTCATCGACGATTTGATCCATGAAAACAGTCATCATCACCTCAATCTACTCTTGCGGAAGCATGTCCTCTATCACGGTGACCGCAACCAACAGATCTTCTACTCGCCATGGCGGAGGAGCCTGCGGCCGATTCGGGGAATCCTTCATGCCACGTTTACGTTCACCATGGGCGCGCTGCTCTTCGCGAGGCTGTCGGCATGGGCCGAGACTGCACGGGGCAAAAGGCACTGGCGGAACGCAGGGCTCACCGTGCGGCACCTCCTTCGCGCACGTTTCCGCTGTCTGGAAGAAATCGAATCAGTCCGCTACTCGCTGTGCGATCTTGAGTATGCCGGGCGGCATCTCAAATGGCTGACGGCCTCCGGGATCCGACTGGTCAAGCAGCTCGAAGACGCCCTTCGTAGAGCTGAACAGCATGTGTCCCGTCACCGCCGCTCAGTCCTCGCGTCTTCGTACGGCTCTTCCTTGCGTCGGCACATCTCCGAGCTTCACAAAGCTCGCCACACGTACGGGCCCATCAAGTTCGATCAGGCATAACCAGCCGCCCAACCTGCATGATCCCCTAGCTCCGCTGCTCGTACCCGACCGCTACACTGTGAGCGGAGGGACCATGACGAACCGTCTGATGAAGGTCTTGGCAGGAGTCGCTCTGCTCTTGTTGCTGCTGCTCATCGCGGCCCTATTCGTTGATGAGCCCCTACGCGGCTACATAGAGGGGAAAATGAACCGCAGCCTCAAGGGTTATCGGGTCCACATCGGGGCGCTGGATTTTCATCCCCTCGGAGCTTCGGTCGATCTGCATGAAATTCGGCTCGAGCGCGTCGATGAACCTAATCCCCCCGTCGCCACGATCGCGCGCTGGTCGGCGAGCGTTCACTGGAAGGCCCTGTTGTCTGGACGTTTGGTAAATGATCAGGAGATCGAACGGCCGAAATTCCATATCACAAGAACGCTCGCCAGACAGGAGACCGGCAACGACCTGCCTGTCAAAGAGCGAGGCTGGCAGGATGCGGTCGAAAGCGTGTACCCGTTCAAGATCAATCAGATCAGAATCACGGACGGTGAAATTCTATACCTGGATGACGCGAAGCCGGACCAGCCGCTTCGCGCACGCCGTATGTATCTCTATGCGTCTAACATCCGCAACGTACAGTCGGGGGATCAGGCTTACCCATCGAAGTTCTCATTGGAGGGGCTGCTGTTCGAATCAGGGAAGATCCGCCTTGATGGTCGCGCCGATTTTCTCGCCGAACCCTATACGGCAGTGAAGGCCGAGCTGACGGTGGACGGCATCCCACTGGGAGCGTTGGTGCCGGTGACGGCCCGATACAACGTGCAGCTCAGCGGGGGGACCATGTCGGGTGAGGGCGCTATGGAATACGGCCCCTCCGTGAAGGTGATAAATCTCAAACGTCTAACCATCAACGGTCTGCATCTCGATTATGTGCATGCCGCACATACGCAGCGTGCGGAGGCCGCGAGAGCCAAGGCCACTGTCGAGACGGCGCAATCGATCAATGCGAAGGAAGACGCGTTCGTGCGCGTCGATCACATCAGCATCCTCGGCAGTGAACTGGGGTTCGTCAACCAGGCGGCGAAGCCTGAATATCGCGTGTATTTGACGGAGGCCGATCTCACGCTCGAACGGTACAGCAGCCAATTGCGCGATGGGCCCTCATCATTCGTGGTCACAGGGAAATTCATGGGATCCGGCGATACGCAAATCTCCGGGACCATCCGTCCTCCCAAGGACTCACCCGATTTGGAACTCAAGCTCAAGATCGCCGGCACGCAGGTCCGGTCGATGAACAATCTGCTGCGGGCACACGGCAAATTTGACGTCGTCGGAGGATTCTTTTCCTGTTACTCGGAGCTCACACTCGACGACGGGTCGATTCGAGGCTATGTCAAGCCGCTGGTCAGGAAATTGAAGGTCTATGACCCGACACAGGATCGCGAGAAGTCGGGGTTGGAAAAAGTACGGGAGGGGGCGATCGAAGATCTCTCCAACTTATTGGAGAATATGCCTCGCGACGAAGTCGCCACCAAGGCCAACATTTCGGGAGACGTCGACCGGCCTCACACAGAAACAGTCCAAATTGTTATTGGGCTGATTCAGAATGCCTTCTTTAAGGCCATCCTGCCCGGCTTCGAGCGGGAGTTCGGCTCAAAATGAGTTGCGCCTCTTGGGTGGAACTCTGCGAAGGAGAAGCACAACACCCTGTTTCTCTCGCTCTCCTTTAAAGTCTGCCGGTGATTTGTGGCTTCACGATCGCGCTAACTTCTAGATAGGGTGGCAGGGAAATATCCGACATCATCTGCGGGTGGCGCGGCGAACGGGGCGCCCCACCGCGCGGAGCGGGGGACCCCACACCGGGCGGGGGTGCGAGCACGGTGGGGCTGTTTGCCGTGACAGGACCCGCAAGCTATTCCGATCAGTGACCTTCCAGCCGCATTGTGTCCATCTAAGGCTCGACCGTCACGTCCACGAACGCCGGCATGCTGTCCGCCCCCTTTTTATCCGTCACTCGCAGTCTGAAGCGGAAGAGTTTCGGTTCTGAGACGGATGGTGCGAGGAAGGAGGCCTTCGGCATATTGAGATCCAAGAGCGGCACTTTCGCTCCCCGGACCTGGCTCCATGTATAAAAGAGTGCCTCGCCTTCCGGGTCGTGGCTGCCCAGACCATTCAACTCCACCTTCGTGCCGGACTTCACCGTGCGATCGGCCCCTGCCACAGCCACCGGCGGCTCGTTGGGTTCGTCACCCACTGCCACGTGGACGTCCAACGAGGCCTCTTTCCCCCGGTTCTTCACCGTCAGGACGGTTTTCCCATTCCCCACAATTTTGAGCATGCCGTCCGACAGCACTTGGATGACCTTGTCATTGGACGAGTGATAGCTGGTCCCGCTCGTCGGGGCTGTGAGGGGTCTCGACACGCCGTCCGCAAAATCGCCGACGACGGGAAGCTCGAAGATTTTGCCGAGGACGTCCACCTGGCCGTAGGTGGCCGATTGTCCTTCTCGTCCGAGCAGCAAGGGCTTGTCCGTTTCAAAATCAATAGCCTGAAGCTCAGCTGGGGGTTCGGTATTGACGGCGATCTCGTCGAAAACGGTCCGGGTGCCCAGCCGGCCGCGCGAGATATCGGCCACGGCGAGCAATCGCATCGGTCCGATGGCATCTGCGGGAATTTTGAGAGGACCGCCGAAGGCCGGGTCCCTATCCCCGGTTGAGACCAGTACCGGCAGGGAGACCACGGAACCGCCGACCACGCTGTCCTTTTGAAGAAACTTGTCCATCGAGATCTTGGCACCGGACTTCGAAGGACCGGAGTCGGTTTCATCCTGCTGCACGAGAGTTTCGTCCTGCTCGCGGTACCAATAGTACCGGACCTTGACGATGCCGATGTCGTTTCCGAGGTCCACGTGCGCGGTCACCGTTTGTCCGGCCGCCAGCTTCGCACCTGGCGCAGGTTCCGTGATCTTGAAGGCATGCACCGGCGCACTGGCCATGAGGACGCTCCCGCACAGGATCACCGAGGAAGTCCAACGCCCTGGACGCCTCACAGCGTATGCTTGTTGGCCCATGGTCACCTCGTCAGGTGGAACGGAACGTCGGTCAACACGACGCGATCTTTGAACAAGAGGGCGCCTTTGAGCAGCAACGCCCGTTGATTGTGCAAAATATTCTGCCACCAGCGGGCCGGCAGAATCTCCGGCAGGACCACGGTAATCCAGCATTCCGGATCCTTGTCGAGGTTCTCTTCAATATAGTCCATCAGCGCACCCAGGATCGACCGGTAAGGAGAGGGCAACACGATCAACGGAACGCCGCAGCCCCATTGAGCCCATTTCATTTCTACAAGGGCCGTTTCTTCTTTGTCGACATCGATAAGCACCGCGCGTACCTCGCCCCCCCGGCTTCTTGCATAATCAACGGCTCGCACGACCGCCTTGTTGACCGCGCCAATGGGAATGAGGATGAGGTTGCGGCGCGGGCGCGGTGGACGGGCGTCCCGGGTCAGTTGGACTTGCTCCGCGACGGCCTTGTAGTGGGAGCGGATCGCCCGGAACATCATGATGAGAGCTGCGACGAGTAGAAAGACAATCCAGGCCCCTTGCATGAA
>JAICVE010000355.1 GCA_025935475.1 Nitrospira sp.
CAGCATGGGGCGCTCTGGGGCAATCATCGACGACGGTTGAAGATGATCGGGCGAAGCTTCACGGGGTGCACCAGCGCAGGGGCGGGATAAGCTATTCCATCGACACGATCACAGTCGCGGGGATGGAGATCAACGAATATGTCTCCTCGGACGGCATGGTCTTTGCGGTCGTCTGGAAAGGTACCGGCGTCCCCGATTTGAAGCTTCTTTTGGGGGAATATTTTGAAGCGTATCGGGAAGAGGTTGCCGCTGCTCGCAGCCGCAGGCCGCGCGTTCGAGAACCCTTCAGGATGAAGAGCGACCGCTTGATCGTCGAACGGGTCGGCCATTCCCGTTCACTCTGGGGCCGCGCCTACCTTCCATCTCAACTGCCACCTGGTATCAGGCCAGAGGACATTCAATGAAACGGATGCGCGTGGTCGTGGCCTTTCTGTGCCTACTTGCTGGGTGCGGCGGCGGCGATGACGGGGGAGGTTCCACCTCGAGCGCTGGTTCGATTCCGATTTCTGTCGGCACCTCCAGCGTGTGCGTGACGATCAACGAGTTGTGTGCTTCCGTGACGATCTGCCAACCCGGAACGAGCAACTGTCAAACGGTATCAGACGTGCTTGTGGACGTCGGCTCCGTCGGTCTGCGTGTGTTTGGTTCCCGGTTGTCGGTGCCGCTGACGCAAACGGTGGACGCCCAAGGACGTGCGCTTGGAGAATGTACCTTCTTTGCCGACGGCAGTACGAGTTGGGGACCGGTGCAAATCGCCGATGTGGTGCTCGGCGACGCACCTGCTGTTCGTGTCCCCATCCAAGTGATCACGCCGACCTTCGGAGGACAATCGGTCTCGAGCAATCCCTGCAATGATACGGTCGATAGCGATCCTGACGCTGCCAGCCTGAACGGGATTCTCGGCATCGGTCTCTTCCGGCAGGATTGTGGATCGGTGTGCGCGGTGAACAGCAATAACACCCTGTATTTTTCGTGCCAGGCCGCTTCCTGCGCCGGTGCCGTCGTCTCGGTGGTCGATCAGGTGCAGAATCCGGTTTGGCTGCTGCCCTCAGGGAACAATGGCGTGGTGATTACCTTGCCCAACGTTCCTGAATCCGGCGCGTCGTCGGTCACAGGCTCGCTGATCCTCGGCATCGATCCGGCGGCGAGCACTACGCCGCCGTCTGCCGTCCTCCCGACGAATGCGAACGGGTTTGTCACGACCGTCTACAAGGGAAGAACCTTTGCACAAAGCATAATCGATTCTGGCTCCAATGCGTTATTCTTCCCCGATGCAAGCCTCGCCGGCTGTCCCGCGCCCTTGGACCCTTTTTATTGTCCACCGAACGCTCTTCATCTTTCAGCGACCATCTCCGGCACGAGCGGCGGCCAGGCGGTCGTCCCCTTTCAGGTGGCCAATACACAGCTCCTCGTGGACACGCGAAACTCCGCCTATAACAACCTGGGGGGTGATTTCTCAACATTCGATTGGGGACTGCCTTTCTTTCTTGGCCGTACGGTGTTCGTCGGCATCGAAGGCCAGTCGAGCAGCCTCGGCACCGGCCCCTTTTTCGCCTTCTGATTGCTCTCTTTTTGTCCGCGGCTCTCTCACGCCGCCTTTTTCCATTCCCTCCACTCTTCTTCATGTGATAGGCGGTCTTCGCGCGTCGTTGCGACTGGCGGCGGCGACGCTATGCCCAGTGCGCGCCGCGTAAGGCCCACGATGATCGCGCCAACCAACAAGAACGCGACGACATACGAGAACGCTTCCAAGAAAGGCAGTTGGAAAAAGCGATTGTCAAAGACTGTTTCGATGAACGCTTCCATTGTTCTTGCCTCCTTTTATGTTATGGCCGTTTGCCTCTGCGGTCGAGGCGTGGACCTTACGAGGAGTGAGGTGCCCGACACGGTGCGGCCTGTAGGCCGGATGATAAAGGTGGCACCAACCTCAATGTGGGCATCGTGCAAACGAAGTGCCTACTCTAAGTAGGCGATGAATCGTGAGGAGTGCCGGCGGAAGAAACGATTGTCCCGCGGCTTGGAACAAAATGTCTGGCGCCCGGGAATCTCCCAGCGCAATGTGCTCACACGGCGTCAGGGACCGTCTCATGGTGCACTAACATGTCGTGAATGGCTTTCACTGTGCCGGGCGCATGGCCTTCGCTGCGATTGTTCACGAGCGCGTAAGCGCGCCGGCCTTCTTCCACCGCCTGTGTCACGAGCCGGACTGCAGCTTCACGCATTTCGGGAAGCGGCCGGACCAGTTTGTCGTATGGCTCATAGGCTTTCACCGCCTCGTGATACTTCTTGTCGCGAGGCGTGAGCAGGCGCAGGACGATGAACGAGGCGGTGAACTGCTGCTCAAGCTTTTCGTGCTGTTGGGCGAGCATCGGCATTCCGTAGAGATGGTTGTAGACGTGACTCACACCGTGCGCTTCGAGCACGCGGCGATATTCGGACCCGAGGACGGCGGAATTTCTGACCTCGATGGCATACTTGAATTTCGTCGGTAAGCGGGCAAGAAACGCGTCGAGCTTAGGCAGAAACGTCGCCGGCTCGAGCCCCGTCCGTTGAAATTCGAAGATGAATGGTCCGGTATGCGTCTTAAATGCATGCTCGAACGGAGGCAGCACCTGTTCGAGAAAGTAGTCGGCGTCCAGAAAATGCGGATTTGGTCCGGCCTTGCTCCGATAGCGGAGCGCGGGAGGAAACATAGGAATCGTGATTTCTTCCCACACCTTGGCGCAGGCTTCAAACCCTTCTGGAAGCAAGGACGCATAATGCTCGAGCTGTTTCGTGCTTGGGGGACCGTAGAAGCTGAAGTCGAAGCCGACCGTGCGAAAGAGTGGCACCCCTTGGTACTCGTAGCGTGCGTATTCCGCGAGGCAGTCCTGTTTGAACCGGCCTTTCGGATAGTTCTGTCGATAGACCTCTCCCTTCCACCCTTCATACGTCCAGGTGGAGGTCCCAAACAGCACCAAAGAAGACAATGCCATGCGGCATTCTACTCTGATGGCCGGCGTCACGACCATGCTCAGAGACATTGCAACCTCTTTGCATCCTCTTTATACCGTTAGGTGGCTGATGAGTCATGAGTCACAAAGACGTCGCGCTTCTGAGACGATTGTCTTTCCGCTGGGGCCGGGGAAACGCCTTCTCCTAGTGGCGGCCAGTCTCCTCCTGACCTATGGCATTGCCCTTGTGACATTCATGGTTCGCTGGATCC
Organism: Nitrospira sp.; assembly: GCA_025935475.1. Classification (GTDB taxonomy): domain Bacteria; phylum Nitrospirota; class Nitrospiria; order Nitrospirales; family Nitrospiraceae; genus Nitrospira_C. Next base: position 3,206 of record JAICVE010000355.1, read on the forward strand.
GCTTTTGGATGCGTGGCGAGTACTTCCTGCCTTATCTCTTCGTTTTTGTCACGACGCTAGCCCTCCTGCTGTTTTGGTGGACGAGCCGCCGTCCTCATGCGCCGCTTCCCATTCTCTCGACCATCG
>JAICVE010000483.1 GCA_025935475.1 Nitrospira sp.
CTGCTTCGACCACCTCGCCGGCCTTATGTCCCATCAGCGCCTGACCGATCGGGGACTCGTTTGAGATCTTGCCGTTGCGCGGGTCAGCTTCCTTGGCTCCCACCAGATAATATTTTTCGGGCTCGTAGTTGTCCTCCTGGACAGTGTCGTGTGAGCCGACGCTGACAGTGTCGCCGTTCGTTTTCTCGATGATCACTGCCGAGCGCAGGACCGCTTCAATTTCCTGAATGCGGCCTTCGAGGAAGGCCTGATCTTCCTTGGCCTTGTGATAATCCGCGTTCTCTGAGAGATCGCCCATTTGAATGGCAGAGCGCAGCCGCAGGGCCAGTTCCTCGCGGCGAGGGCCGGTGAGTTCTGCCAGTTCGGCTTTCAGTTTGAGCTCGCCTTCCGGTGTTAAGTAAGATTGATGGTGTGTCATTTTTCGCCTCCGTTTCTATGGCTTTTCGAGCGGGTCAAATAATTTTCGATGTTCTTCAATCGCATAACGATCTGTCATACCGGCAATGTAATCACATATCGTCCGTTCGAGACCGCGTGTCTCGATGAAGCGGTGTGCGGATTCGGGAAGCATCAAAGGTTCGCTGCGATAGGCATTGAACAGATCTGTGATCAGGCGTTCCGCCTTGACCTGCATGCGAACCACGCGATAATGCCGGTACAGCTTCTTATAGAGAAAGTCCTTCACTTCGCGATTGCGCCGCTGCATCTCCTCGCTGTATCCGATGACGTTGTGCTTCAGCTTTTGCAAGTCGAGTGCGGATTTGGCCTTACTCTCCTTCAACCGCCGGTCCGTCGCTTCGATCATATCCGTAACCATGATGCCAACCAGCTGCCGGACCATGCGGTGACGTTCGATATCGGTAAGGATCGGACCGCTCCATTTGTACGTTTCGCGCAGGATCTCCCACAATGAGATGCCTTCGAGCATGTGCGGTGTGACCATCCCTGAACGCAAGCCGTCATCCAGGTCGTGCGTGGTGTAGGCCAGCTCGTCAGCGACGTTGCAGATCTGGGTCTCAAGGTTGCCGCGCAGATCGGGGGTGAAGTCGCGGGCATCCGAGATGTCATATTCCGATTCGTGTTTAACCATACCTTCGCGAACTTCCCATGATAGGTTCAGGCCAGGGAATTCAGGGTAGCGCTGTTCCAACTCGGTGACGATGCGCAGGGATTGCCGGTTGTGGTCGAATCCGCCGTAATCCTTCATCAGCCGGGCCAGCACTACTTCGCCGGAGTGCCCAAAGGGAGAGTGACCGAGGTCGTGCGCCAAACAGATGGCCTCGACGAGGTCTTCGTTGCCGCCGAGGGCGCGCGCCAGCGTCCGGCCCACCTGGGCAACTTCCAGCGTGTGCGTGAGGCGTGTGCGGAAGTAGTCCCCTTCGGAGTTGATGACGACCTGTGTCTTGTATTCAAGTCGACGGAAGGCAGTCGTGTGCAGGATGCGGTCACGGTCACGCTGGAACGTGGTGCGGTATTCCGGTTCGTTATCCAGATAAGCGCGTCCCTTGGAATCGCGGCTGCGCATGCCGTACGGGGCAAGACTCTTGTCCTCGATCTCCTCTAGCTGTTGGCGAGTGAAAAACATGATTTCCTTTCAACGCACGTGTTCAGAAGCAGGTATTCAAAAGCTGGTGTTCAGATGCAAATGTCATTGCGAGCCCGAAAGGCGAAGCAATCCTTGTACGCGGAGATTGCCACGTGACGCTCTGGCGCCACTCGCAATGACAGTTTAGAAGATGGGGCGAGAGGGGGTCGAACCCTCACGTTGTGACCAACGACAGATTTTAAGTCTGTTGCGTCTGCCGAGCATCAAGACAGCTTGTAGCCGTTCCTGGATGTACCCACGCCGCCCGCGGGAGGAGGGAAACTCAATAGTCCTCTGCGTTAAGTATATCTTTGGTTATTCCCACGTCAAGCCTAAAATCCTAACGTGTTTGCCAAAGGTTTACTCATTAGGCTGTCCTGTGGCCGCAGTCTCATTTAGTTCATCTGCAAATTGGCGGAGGATACCCTGCGGAATGTTGGGGCCATAAATTTCTTTCAAGCGGCCTTCTCGTTTCTCTTTCGGAAGGTTTCTC
>JAICVE010000243.1 GCA_025935475.1 Nitrospira sp.
ACGGTGGAAGGGGTGCTGGCGAGCCTCGGCTGGAAGCAAGCGGATGAGTAACTCATTTTACGATGACAAGGTAAAGGATAGACAATTATGGCTGACGAAGCATCGGTGAAACTGATTCAAATTGGACCAAAAGGGGGGCCGAAGAAAGACGGCTTCAACCTCGTCACTGAACGGGTGGTTGCGGTCAATCCCGAAGCCAAGCAGGTCGAGGTCGAGCTCTTGGCCTATGATGGCAAGACCGTCGTCCTCGACGTCGATGACGCGGCGCTTGAAGAGTTGAAACAGCTCAAGGCGGGGGATGGCGCGACCATCCGCGTGGTGGAGGAGGGCGGCAAGCGGATCGCCAAGAGCTTCAGGATTCGCGCCAAAGACCCCGACGCGGCAAAGGCCGACGCCATGCTGCTTGATCTAAAGGACAGCCATTGGCTCAATAGGAAATACGCCGCTGAAGTGCTTGGAGAACTCAGAGAGCCTCGAGCCGTGCGCCCTTTGGTTGATGCGCTGGCCGACGAAGTCGGTGATGTGAGGCAGCGAGCCTATGATTCATTGATCAAGATCGGCGGTGCGGCCGTTCCCACGCTGGTACCACTCCTGGTTTCGGAAGAAGATGAACTGCGGCAATCGGCGACCGAGATCATCAGAAAGATCGGCAAGCCCGCTGTTGAGCCGTTAGCCACAGCTCTCGCGGAGGCCGACGACCGCTTGAAGACGCGTGTCCTGAAAGTGTTGGACCGAATGGGGTATAAACCCAAGGCCAAAGAGGCGGTGAAGGAAGAACTGCCTCGACTCACACAGTCGCCGAGCTAATTCGCGTCTTTGGACGGACGCCCGACGGAGACATGACGAAAACCGAAGGACGTCACGCGGCTTGCTTCGTAGACGTTGCGCAGGTCGACCAGCAGAGGTCGGCGCATCAACGTCTTGAGCTTGGCAAAATCCAGGTTTCGAAACTCATTCCATTCCGTCATCAAGACCAAGGCATCAGCATCGCGTGCCGTCTCGTAGGCGTCTGGACAGGGCGTGAGCCGCGGCAATATCTTAGAGGCTTCCTCGAGGGCGGCCGGGTCATAGGCACGCACGGCGGCACCCTGTTCCATCAGTTCTTGAGCAATGGAGAGCGCCGGTGCTTCGCGCAGGTCGTTGGTATTGGGCTTGAACGACAGGCCGAGGATTCCCACGGTCACGCCCTGTAATCCGCCGAGCGCTTCCTTGATCTTTCCGACCATGCGGCTGCGTTGCTGGCCGTTGACGGAAGCGGCGGCTCCGGCGATTTGCATCGGATACCCGGCGCGCTCGCCCATTTGCACGAGTGCGGCCAAGTCCTTCGGAAAACAGGACCCTCCGAAGCCCGGTCCCGCATGGAGAAATTTCGAGCCGATCCGCTGGTCCAAGCCCATGCCCTTTGCAACCATTTGAACGTCCGCTCCTACCCGTTCGCAGAGCGTGGCGATCTCATTGATGAAGGAGATTTTCGTAGCGAGGAAGGCATTCGAGGCATATTTGATCATTTCCGCCGTGGCGACGTCCGTGACGACAAACGGTGTTTCGATGAGATACAGGGGCCGGTACAAATCTTTCATGACCGCAACGGCGCGCTCGCTGTCTGAACCGATGACGACGCGATTGGGCCGCATAAAATCTTCGATCGCGGAACCTTCACGAAGGAATTCTGGATTGGAGACTACGTCGAAGGCCATTTTCTTGGACTGACCGTCGGCAATGACCTGCTGCAACAGCGCGCCGGTGCCCACCGGAACCGTGGACTTGGTCACGATCACCTTGTAGGAAGCCATCTTGCCGGCAATCCCGCGCCCCACTTCTTGGACAAAGGAAAGGTCCGCCGAGCCATCTTTCCGAGGCGGCGTCCCGACCGCGATAAAGATGACCTCTCCGTGGTCAACCGCCCTCGTAAGGTCCGACGTGAAGCTGAGCCGTCCATGGCCGAGTCCTTTGGTCACCAACTCCGTAATTCCTGGTTCGTAGAATGGAACATCCCCTTTTTCCAGACGGGCGATGCGCTTTTCATCGTTGTCCATGCAGACGACATTCACACCGAATTCGGCGAAGCATGCTCCGGTGACCAGTCCGACATAGCCCGTCCCAATGACGCTGATCTGCATGAGTGAGAGACCTCCTCTTCAATACTCGTTTTAGCGTGCAGTATACCCATCGGGTGGGGGTTGGGCAATGAAGAATCTATTTGCTTGCACTGCGCATGACAACCTGAGGTTCGCGTTGACAGCTTCGTGATCCCATGGGTACTATGAGCCCCCTTCTCGAGGTATGACGAGACCTTCCATCCACGTGGAACCCATGATGATCACCGTTTCTCCCGCATGACGCCTCACTCCCCGATGCACCATCCCCGCTGGTTCTTGTTTCTCACAGCGTTCATTACCGGTGCCGTGGTTATGGCGCTGGAAATTCTGGGCAGCCGGCTCTTAGCTCCGGTGTTTGGCAACTCACTATTTGTGTGGGGAGCCCTCATCGGCGTGATTCTCGCGGCCATGAGCAGCGGCTATGCGTTTGGCGGCTGGATCTCGGATCGTCGTCCGGGCGGGCAGGTGCTCGCGGGACTTCTTCTGGGTTCGGGCGGCTGGACATTTCTTATTGCGTGGATCGGACAGGCCGTTTTGTTTAAGGTCGCTGGTGCTGTCGATGACCCCCGGTGGGGACCCTGTCTGGCCGCGGCTGTTTTGCTTGGGCCACCGGCGTTCGGATTAAGCGGCGTACTCCCGGCCATGTTGCGGCTAGCCGTGTCCGATTTGGAGTATCTAGGCCGGCATACGGGTCGCATGATCGCGCTGTCAACCGTGGGAAGCTTAGCGGGAACATGGGGAACGGCTTTTTTTTTCCTCTCATGGATCGGCAGTCATGCCTTGGTGGCCTGGTTGGGGGCGATCCAAGCGACGTTGGGACTTTGGTGGCTCCTTAAAGGCGCCAGCGCTAAACCGCTCACGGTCGTCCTCTGTGCCGTGGTCATCGGAGGGCTTGCGACAGGCGCGCGGTTCCCCGTTCAGATGCTGAAGTCGCCGGTGTACCAAGAAGACAGCCCGTATCAGCAAGTGAGAATCCGGGATGATGATCTCTTTCGCTATCTCGTTTTGGATCGAACCTTTCACGCGATCATGTGGAAAGCCGAGCCGGATACGCTGTTCCTCCCGTATAGCCAGCTCATGGTGTCTTCCCTCGCTCTTGTCCCGAACCCGAAGCGCGCGCTGATCCTTGGTCACGGCGGCGGATCCTTCGCTAAGTGGCTTGCCCGCTATTGGCCGGAACTTGAAGTGGATGTGGTGGAATTTGATCCGGTGGTCGTTAGGATGGCGGAAGAGTATTTCTCCTACCGTGTTCCTCCTCAGCATCACGTGTATGTTCGTGATGCGAGAGCGTTCTTGAACCATGCGGAGGCGACGTACGATCTTATCTGGGTCGATGCGTTTGCCCGTCATCTGGTACCCTTTCACCTGACGACCGAGGAATTTTTTTTCGAGCTGCGACGGCATCTCATGCCGGCCGGCGTGCTGGTCGTCAATCTGGCGTCATCGGGAACTGGCGGCGACCTCAGGCGAACGGAGGCGGTTGTCGAAACGATGAAGCGATCGTTTCCGGTGATCGACACCTACGCCGTCAAAGGGCCGTGGCCGTCCAGTTCGAAAGCGGAAAATTTGCTTTTCTTCGTCGGTGGACCGATTGAAAAGCAGGAGACGGCTGACATCGCGGAGAAAGTGGCCCCTCTGGTCGAACGCCAACGTCTCCCTTCGGAGGCCATCGCCCTGCTCGCAACACGCCGGACGCAGCCTTGGCGGGCAGGCGCAGTGCTGACCGATGACTACGCGCCGTATGATCTCCTGATGGGAGACGAGACGAAGGAAAGTCGTGCCGACGTAGTGCAATAGCAAGACATTGAAAATATGGCAGGTTTTCTGTTGATAATGGCGTAATTGTCGGGGGGGCGCGACGACATAGAGCTCATGTTGCTTCCGTTTTCGCCGCTGTGCTATAAGGTTGCCTCCCGACTGATCATGGACGTGAACGCACACAACGGGAATCGGAGCAGCGGTTGTCGGAAGGGTCAAGGCGACCTGATAGTGTCGGTAGTTAATTACCAACCTAATCACATCTATTTTTCTTCTTCAAGGAGGTAGGTCATGGGCAAGACGATGTTAGGCGTCTTTTTCGGCCTCATAATGGTCATTGCAGGCACGTCGGCCGCGCTGGCGCACCAGGCCGGCGGAGTCGAAGTCGGCGACTTGGAGACGGGATCGGTCGTCGGTCAACCGTTCAAGGAATTGGATGTGGATGCCGAGCTGTATGCCATCGAGATCGGCAACCTCAAGACATGGTATCCGCCCACGACCGCCATTGACTTCAAAGTGCGGGCTGGCCGTCCTGTGGTGATCAAGGTGACCAACAGTTCATCGGCTGAGCATGGATTTTTGCTGACCGCGGAGGAAACCCAATCAGCGCCGACGGTACTGAGGGCTCAATTGGTGCTGAAGCCCGGCGAGACGAAGTACGTCGGTGTTCCCACCAGCGACCTGTTCTATGCCACGTCCGGAAACGTGTTGAAGTATCGCTGCCACCTTCATCCGGCCCACCTGGGTGGGAAGCTCATCATGATCAAGTAGTTTGTCAGCGAAGGATTGGTTTGAAACGCCCTCGTCGCGTAGGCGGCGGGGGCGTTTTTTTAGGTGTCTTCCGTCCGGCAGTCCGCAGCGGGGTCGAGCGGGACGTTTTGACTGGCTTTGAGCTCTCCCGCGACTATCAAGAGAAGAAAGCGACTCAGCGTCGGTTCCCTATCGCGACGTTCCGTGACGATCGCCTGGACGTCGACGATCATTTCATCCCCATCCCACTGAGTTTCATTGATCACCCAATAGTGGCTCGCAGCATCAGGAAATTGTCGAACGACAAATTTCTCGACGATG
>JAICVE010000071.1 GCA_025935475.1 Nitrospira sp.
CTCCCGATGCGTTGGCACTGCTCGAGAAACACGATTGGCCCGGCAATGTACGGGAACTTCATAATGTGGTGGAGGGGTTGACGATCACCTGCAAGAGCGGAACGATTCAACCGGACCATTTGCCGCCGACGTTTCGCACGGCAAAGGCCTCTGCATCGAGCGTCTCGTCAGAAAAGAGTTCGCTGCTGGCCTTCGGCCTCTCGTTTCAGGAAATGGAGAAGAAAATACTGGAAGAGGCACTGCGTAAGGCAGCAGGCAACGTGTCCGAAGCGAGCCGCCTGCTCAAGATTACGCGAAATACGCTCCGCTATCGGATGGCCAAATACCACATCTCGTAGTACGCACAAGTCCTCCTCCGCATGCTGATCTGCCGACTATCGTATGGTGACGATCGTCACGCCGTCGCCGCCCTCCCCTCGATCGCCAGGGCGGGCGTGCGCCACATATGGTGAATCTCTCAGATAGGTTCGCAACGCCGCCTTGAGTTTTCCCGTTCCATGCCCGTGGATGATGCGGAGAAAGGGCGCGCCTTCAAGAGTGGCCCGATCCAGCGCCGCCTTCACATGCTCGAGCGCCTCGTCGGCCGCATGACCTCGTACGTCGACCACCCGGTGTTCTTCCGCGTAGTACGCGCGACCTTGGGCTGCCGGCTGTGGCATGGAAAAAGGAGCAGTCGTCGGGCGTGATTCCAACGCACGGCCGACGGCGGTGAGATTGGCCACGGTGGCGAGGAGTTCACCTTCACCGACCTTTACGCGGACGCGTTTCTTCCCGCGGGGCGCCTCCAACAAGGTTCCCGTCATGCTCAGGCCACCGATCTCGACCTGATCTCCAGCCTCGAGCTGCTCCCGCGGAATCGATGCCGCCACCGGCGCCAGATCGGCCTGCGCGCGAGCCTCCAGTTCCATCAAGCGTTCCTTGGCTTCTTTTGCCTTGATCAATTTTTGCTCACGCTTGACCTCGTCGACCGTCGCTTGCACCTCGGCTCGCGCACGACTGAACTGTTCCTGCAAACGCTTCTTGATGCCTTTGCGCTCCTCACGCTCGGTCGCCTCCAGCATGGCAAGCTGTGCCCTGGCCTGTGCCGCCGCACTCTCGGCTTCGGCCCTCGCCTCGACGGCGCGTCCCAAGTCGATGGTCAACTGCCGTTGTTTGTCATGCAGGTCGGCGAGCATCTGCTCGAACGTCCGATCCTCCGCTTTCAGTTTTTGCCTTGCCTCGTCGAGAATGGCCTGTTCCATTCCAAGACGTCCGGCGATCTCGATTGCCGATGACCCGCCGGGCACGCCCATGAACAATCGGTACGTCGGGGCCAGCGTCGCCATGTCGAACTCCACACTGGCATTGAGGAACCCCGGGGTCGTTTGCGCCAGAGCTTTCAGGGAGCGGTAATGGGTCGTCACGATGACTTTCATCCCCAGTGCGGCGAGACGCCGCAGCAAGACTTCGGCAAGCGCCGCGCCTTCGATCGGATCGGTGGAGGTCACTGGCTCATCGAGCAGCACCAGCGCCTGGCGCCCCGCATATGTCTTCTTCAACAACTCAACCATCTGCGTCATATGGGCCGAGAAACTCGACAAGTCACGAGCAAGATCCTGTGCATCACCAATATCGGCGAACAACTCCGGGAACACCGCCATCTCCGACTCAGGTTCGCAAGGCAAGTGCATGCCAGCCTTCACCATCAATGCAAAGAGTCCGACGATTTTCAGCGTGACCGTCTTCCCGCCTGTGTTCGGTCCGGAAATCACGAGGACCTGGACGTGATCGTCGAGCACAAGATCGTTGGCGACGACGTGCGGTTTGGAGAGAACCAACAACGGATGTCGTGCCTCCTTCAACTTGATTCGGCCCTCGTCGTTCAGAGACACCGGATGAGCCCGGAGTTGCCGGCCAAAGGCGGCTCGCGCTGCGACCACATCCAACTCCGCAAGGACGTCAAGTCCGGCAAGAATGGTGCGGGCTTGTTGAGCGATGCGGCCGGACAGTTCACGAAGAATCCGCATGACTTCACGATCGATCTCACGATCGGCGACCTTGATCGCATTGTTCAGATCGACCAGCTCCCGAGGCTCCAGAAAGACCGTGGCGCCGCTGGCAGATACATCGTGGACAATGCCGGGGACGCGCCGCTGCATGTCGGTCTTGATGGGGACGACATACCGGCCTTCCCTCTCTGCAAAGTAGCGTTCCTGGAGAGCCTCTTCGTAGCGCTGTGAGTGAAGGATGTGTTCGAGGCGATGACGGATTTCTTGCTTGAGCTCGTTGGCGTGTTGTGTGAGCCGGCGCAATTCCGGAGTCGCTGAATCACTGATCGATCCGTCCGGTTGAATGGAAGCCTCCAACGTAGCCCTAATGCCGCGCAACCCGTCGCCGGCGGCCAGCGCGGACGCGGCCGCGACCAGCGTAGGCGTCTCCTGCGCATGCCTGGCGAGGTGGCGCCGGACCTCGTCCCACAGGGCGAGAACGACGGCGTGATCGCGCAGTTCGTGGGTGTCGAGCACGGCTCCCTTGCCGGCTCGTCCCACCGCTTCCTCGACATCGGGAAAGGCCATCACGGGCAAGGGATCGGGCCCGTTCTGAACGCCTGCCATTTCCGTCGTGAGTTGCTGAAGACGACGCGCGTCCGCAAGATCAGACGAAAGCACGCCGGACCGAGCCCGCGCTGCGCCTCTCGTCGACCGCGTATGACCGGCCAGCAGCGCCAGCAACTTCTTCCATTCCAACACTTCGGTCGTTTGATTCAACAACATGAGATCCTTGCAGTGATGATTCCGCTCGGCCACACGGAAGAAAACTCTAACGAACCGGCCATCGGACACGCAAGCCGGCAGGAAGGGAGGACGCGCCAACCGGTCGCCGCAGCGTGCTTACGCGAGAGGAGAGAAAACGCTCTGACAACGCGGGGTTACCACTTTTGTATCGCTTGACTCGGAGGGGTAACCGCCGATACTATCGCCATCGTTGCAACGGGGAAGAACGGGGGTTTTTGGGAAGGGACAACTTCACCATGGCTATCAAAGTCGGCATCAACGGATTCGGACGGATCGGGCGCAACGTCTTACGCGCCTCCCTCGGCGATCCGGAGTTACAGTTCGTCGCCATCAATGATTTGACCGACGCCAAGACATTGGCCTATCTGCTGAAGTACGACTCGGTGCACGGCACCCTCAAGGGAAGCGTCGAAGCAAAAGACGATCAGATCCTGGTCGATGGAAAATCGATCAAAGTGCTGGCGATGAAGGATCCGAAGGAGTTGCCTTGGAAGGATCTGAACGTCGAGGTGGTCATTGAGTCGACCGGTCGGTTTACCGATCGGGAAGGAGCGGGCAAGCACCTCTCGGCCGGTGCCAAGCAAGTCATCATTTCCGCCCCAGCGAAAGATCCCGACATCACTATTGTGTTGGGCGTCAATGAAGACAAGTTCGATCCCAAGGCCCATCACATCGTGTCCAATGCCTCCTGCACGACCAATTGCCTGGCGCCCGTCGCCAAAGTGCTCTTAGAGACGTTCGGCATCAAGCACGGCGTGATGACCACGATCCACTCGTACACGAACGATCAACAGCTGCTCGACCTTCCGCACAAGGATCTGCGGCGGGCACGGGCTGCCGGCATATCGATGATTCCGACGAGCACCGGCGCGGCCAAGGCGTTGCATCTCGTGCTGCCCCAGTTGAAGGGCAAAATGGACGGGCTCGCGATCCGAGTGCCAACCCCCAACGTCTCCTTGGTGGATCTGACCGTGGAAACTGAAAAGGACTGCGATGTGGCAACGGTCAATGACGCATTCCGCAAGGCCGCGAACGGAGCGTTGAAAGGCATCCTGCAGTATTCCGAGGATCCCATTGTGTCCATCGATCAAAAAGGTGACGATCACTCCGCCACGCTCGACGCCCCGTTGACGACGGTCATCGACAAACGATTGGTCAAGGTCATGGCGTGGTACGACAACGAATGGGGTTATTCGTGCCGCGTGCGCGACCTGATCAAGGTCCTCGCAGCGAAATCCAAAGGCCGGTGAGCCCTAACCTTCCCACATGATTCGTCAGCCCGCTCCACGCTGACCCATAGGACAGCCATGAATTTGCATAAGCAGACGATCGACGACATCTCGCTGTCTGGCAAGCGGGTGATTATCCGCGCCGATTTCAACGTGCCTCTCGACGATTCGCTGCAAATCACCGACGATACCCGGATCCGCTCCACGCTTCCAACGATCAACCGTGTGGTCGACGACGGCGGAAAAGCCATTGTCTGCTCCCACCTCGGACGCCCGAAGGGCGCGTTCGATCCAAAATTCAGTCTGGCGCCCGTCGCGAAGCGGCTCGGACGGCTGCTCGGAAAAGACGTCATCTTTGCCCCCGACTGCATCGGCCCGAATATCGAAAGCCTCGTCGCCAAAATGAAGCCCGGCGACGTCATGCTCCTCGAAAATCTTCGGTTTCATTCCGGCGAAGAAAAAAATGATGAGACATTCTCGAAGTCGCTTGCTGCGCTCGGCGACGTCTACATCAACGATGCCTTCGGCGCCGCGCATAGGGCCCACGCGTCCACGGTCGGGATCACGAAGTACGTGCCCGTTGCGGCCGCGGGCTTTCTGCTGAAGAAAGAAATTGAATATCTCGAAGGTGCAGTCGAAAATCCCGTGCGACCCTTCGTCGCCATTCTCGGCGGCGCAAAAGTCTCCGGGAAGATCGGCGTCATCGAGAACCTCGGCAAGCGCGTGGACAAGGTCATCATCGGCGGCGGCATGGCCTTCACCTTTTTGAAAGCCAAAGGGCTCGAAATCGGCAACTCGCTGGTCGAAAACGACATGCTCGATTTCGCGAAGGGCATCGAAGATCATGCGTTTTCACGCGGTGTGAAATTCTATCTGCCGGTTGATTGCGTCGTGGCCGCCAGCCGCGAACCTGGCGCCGAAACCAAGATTGTCCCGGTCCAGGAAATTCCCAAAGGCTGGTATGCCCTCGACATCGGTCCCGCCTCGGTGAAGCTCTTCACGGAAGCCGTGCAGAATGCCAAGACCATTCTCTGGAACGGTCCGATGGGCGTCTTCGAGGTGGACGCGTTTGCGCGCGGCACATTGTCGATTGCGCACGCGATTGCCGACGCCTACGCCCTAACGATCGTCGGCGGCGGTGAGACGGCCATGGCGATCCATCGAGCCGGTGAATCCGAGAATATTTCCTTCATCTCCACCGGCGGCGGCGCGGCGCTCGAATTATTGGAAGGCAAGCCGCTGCCCGGCCTCGTCGCCCTGCCCGAGCGCAAAGACTAGCGAATTAGCAACCCGTGCGCACTACCCTCATTGTCGGGAATTGGAAGATGAACAAGACGGCCTCCGAGGCCGTCCGCTTTGTGCAGGAACTGGCCAGCGCTCTGCCCAAGGATCCTTCCGTAGAGATCGTGCTGGCCCCACCGTTCACCGCGTTGGAATCGGTACATCGCGTTCTGGGCTCCGCCTCCCACCTGGCGCTCGGCGCGCAGAATCTGCACTGGGAACCACAGGGCGCGTTCACCGGCGAGGTTTCCGGCCCGATGTTGCGCGACCTTGTCTGCACCTATGTCATCATCGGCCATTCGGAACGGCGAGCATTTTTCGGCGAGCGCGACGTCGACATTCACAGGAAAGTCCGATCGGCTTTGGCCAACGGACTTCGGCCCATCCTCTGCGTCGGCGAATCTCTTGCCGAGCGCCAATCGGAACGCACAGATGCGGTGGTGACGGGTCAGGTTGCCGCCGGGCTCGCGGAGTTGAGCGTCAAAGAGTTGGACGCCGTCACCATCGCCTACGAACCGGTGTGGGCCATCGGCACTGGACATGCGGCCACGACGGAACAAGCCGTCGCCGTACACCGTGCTATCCGCGCCCGCATCGCCGCCGGCTGGTCCGGAGACGCGGCAGAACACATGAGGATCCTGTACGGAGGGAGCGTCACGCCACAAAACGCGGCATCGCTCTTGAGCGAATCCGATATTGATGGTGCGCTGGTCGGCGGGGCTTGTCTGAAGACGGAGTCGTTTGCTACAATCGTCCTCGCCGCAAAGAACAGACCCAAACATTAATCCAAATCTTTATGCACACACTCGTCATCATCATTCACGTCATCGCCTGCTTCCTCATGATCGGCGCCATTCTCTTGCAATCTGGCAAAGGCGCGGAAATCGGTGCGGCATTTGGCGGCTCCAGCCAGACAGTATTCGGAAGCCGTGGACCGGCAAACTTTCTCAGCAAATTCACGGTCGTGGTCGCCGTCGTCTTCATGGTCACCTCGTTCAGCCTGGCGATTCTTGCGAAAGAGCGTACCTTCTCCTCCACCGTCATCGACCTTAAGAAAAAGGACGCCTCCGAGCCGGCTTCCACGGCCGCGCCGGACAAGCCGGCGTCCGACTCGCATTCGTCGGGCGATCCCGCCACCCATTAGCCAACGATTCCTAGGCCGCAACGAGCGAAAGCCCGATGCGTACGGGTTTGATGTACGTTGAGGGTTTGAGCGAGCGAGAACGCGGCTTCGGGTAAAGCCGCGTCTCGGCGCGGCTGGGATCGGGCGGGTGAGAAAAGAAATTTGTTGAACGTCCTTAAACGCGGGTGAGCCAGGAGTCGTGCGACGGATCTTCCCCCCGCACGATCGAAAAAAAGCGCTTCTGCAACGCAACCGTGACCGGACCGGGCTTGCCGGTGCCGATGGGGCGCTTATCGATTTCTCTCACAGGAGTCAATTCGGCAGCCGTCCCCGTCACGAACACTTCGTCGGCAATGTACATTTCGTCGCGCGTAAACCGCTCTTCGAGGACGACGAGCCCCTGTTCGCGGGCGAGCTCGATCACGGCATTGCGTGTGATGCCCTCGAGAATGGATGTCAGCGGAGTCGTTTTCAGTCGGCCTTTCCGCACGATGAAAATATTTTCCCCGGTCCCCTCCGACACATAGCCTTCCGGATCCAGCAAGATGGCTTCATCGTAGCCGTTCCCCTTCGCCTCGCGTTTGGCCAGGATCGAATTGACGTAATACCCTGAGATCTTCCCTCTCGTCATCGACACGTTGACATGGTGACGGGTAAACGACGAGACGCAGGCGCGCATGCCGTTGGCCAGCGCATCGTCGCCCAAATACGAGCCCCATTTCCAGGCGGCAATTGCCAGCTTGATCGGATTGTCGCCCGGGTAGACGCCCATGGCTCCATACCCGATATACACGAGCGGCCGGATGTAGCAAGCCTCCAGCTTGTTGCTCCGCACGGTTTCGACGATCGCTTCCGCAATCTGCTTTTTTTCGTAAGGAATCGTCATCATGCCGATGTGGGCCGAGTCGAACAATCGATCCACGTGCTCATGCAGCTTGAAAATGGCCGATCCTGACTTTCCCTTGTAACAGCGAAGACCTTCGAAGGCTGCAAGTCCGTAATGCAGCGAGTGGGTCAGGACATGCACCTTCGCGTCCGCCCAGTCGACCAACGAACCATCCATCCAGATTTTTCCCTGCCGGTCCATGGTGAAGCGGACTATAGCAGCGGTTTTGAAGAAGCGTCAAGCAAACGAACGGCCGACGCCTTGAGCGGAAGAAGGGTTACTGCGCGCTGTTCGGACGAAGGTTGATGTCAGCGTTCACAAGAGCGGCCAAGCGGTCGGCTGCATGAGGCGTGAGATGCTCGATCCGCAATCCAAATTCAAACTGATCCGCCCAGCGGACCGTCGCACGGGAAATCTCTAACGGAGGATCGGTCTCTCCGAGGTGGAAGCGGATGGTCACTTCGGTGCCCGGCGTCAGGGAATGATCACCCAGCACGCGTAACCCGGTGCGGCTCAGATTCTTCACGATGCCCTTCCCGATCACGCTTCCGCTCATGTAATAGGAGCCGTACCAGGTAGGAATGCGGCGATAGGGTCTGAGCACATACCTGGTGCGCGGCGTGTTGCGGACCGTCTTCATGACGTTCAGCGTATGCCGCCTATTGATTGCAAAAAAAGCCTACCAATAGGGGGTGGACCTGTGCCCAGCGCTTCCTTGACACCTTTGAAATCACTGTGATACATAACGACGTTCTGTTACGGAGGACAGCATTCATGTACGCAATAGTGGAAACTGGCGGCAAGCAGTATCGGGTCGAACACGGGTCTCTCGTTCAAGTTGAACGTCTTCCAGGCGACGTCGGAGGCTCGGTAGAACTGAGCGACGTACGACTGGTGCATGGCGACAAAGGCCTCCTCGTCGGACAACCGCTGGTCAAAGGCGCAAAGGTCACGGCGGAGATCATCGATCAGGGCCGGACTCGATCGATCATCGTGTTTAAGAAACAACGGCGTAAGAACTATCGACGCACGAAGGGCCATCGTCAGGGCTTCACCAAATTGCGGATCACGAGCATCGAAACAGCTTAAGCAAGGACAGTTATGGCCACGAACAAAGGCGGCGGTTCATCTAGAAACGGGCGGGACAGCAATCCACAATACCTCGGCGTGAAAGCGTACGGCGGTGAAACCGTGAAGGCGGGCGCCATCATCGTGCGCCAGCGCGGAACCAAGTTCTTCCCCGGTTTCAATGTCGGCCTTGGCAAAGACCATACTCTCTTCGCCCGCGTGACGGGAATCGTCAAATTTGAAGGTGGACGCGCGCGACAGAAGGTCAGCGTCTACCCCGTGCCCGCGGCCTCGTAACCACCGCGTTTTCCTTTCTCCCGAGTCACCACGCAGTCGTCGGCAGGGATGAGGATACTGCCATGGCCTGAACGTATCGCGCCATGGCTGCTGCCCTCTTTTCGGCGACATGGGAGTCGGCTCATCGATAAGGTGGATCCGATGTTTGTCGACGAAGTCTCCATTACAGTGAAAGCGGGTCGCGGCGGGAATGGCATCTGCAGCTTCCGCCGCGAAATGTTCGTGCCGCGCGGAGGCCCTGACGGCGGTGACGGGGGCGATGGGGGCGACGTCGTGTTCAGCGCTTCCCACCGGCTGACCACCCTTCTCGACCTTCGGTACCAGCGGCATTACGAGGCGGAAGACGGGAAACCCGGCGGCGGATCGAACTGCACCGGACGCAGAGGAAAATCGGTCGAGGTGCTGTTGCCCGTCGGGACCTCGATCTATGACCTCCACACAGGCGACCTCCTCGCAGACTTGGTGACGGACGGCGACTCTGTCACGATCGCGCGCGGCGGTAAAGGCGGGCGAGGCAACAGCCATTTTGCGACGTCCACCAACCGCGTGCCGACCCATTTCGAGCGAGGCACGGTTGGCGAGGAACACGAGCTACGGCTCGAACTCAAGCTGTTGGCCGACGTCGGCCTCATTGGATTTCCCAACGCCGGAAAATCGACTTTGATCGCCGCAATTTCCGCGGCACGCCCGAAAATCGCGGACTATCCCTTTACAACGCTCGTCCCGAATCTCGGGGTCGTGCGGTATGCCGAAGACCGCAGTTTCGTCGTAGCCGACATTCCCGGCTTAATCGAAGGCGCGCATGAAGGCAAAGGCCTCGGCATCCAGTTTTTGCGCCATATCGAACGCACTTCTCTACTGCTCCACCTGATCGATGTCTCTGAGGCGGCCGTGGAAGACCCCGTAGCGAGCTTCGAGATCATGCGGCAGGAGCTGACAGCCTATGATCCCGAGCTCGCCAAGCGTCCATTTGCCGTCGTTCCGACCAAGACCGATACGGCCGGTGACGGGACTCGACTGGCCTCGCTTCAGACCTTTTGCCGGCGCCGGAGCATTCCTTGTCTGCCCCTGTCCTCAGTCACGAGAGCGGGTCTGACGGAACTGATCACCTTTGTCGGTCAACGCATCGAACAGCTTCGAGCGGCGGCATGCGAAACGAAGTCTTAAAGCAGGCGACACGCATCGTCGTCAAGATCGGGAGCAGTCTCGTCTCCTCACGGGAAGCCGGTCTCGAGCCGGATCGCATTGACCGGTTGGCGGAGGATCTAGCGGCGCTTCGGGCGGCCGGCCGGGACGTGCTCGTCGTGTCGTCCGGTGCAATTGTCTCGGGCATCAAGAAACTTTCCCTCAAGGAGTATCCAAAAAGTCTGCCGGTGAAGCAGGCGGCAGCAGCGGTCGGACAAAGCCGGCTAATGTGGGCCTATGAAAAATCCTTTGAACGGCTCGGCATTAAAGTCGCGCAGATCCTTCTCACCCATCACGACCTGGCCGACCGGCGTCGGTTCCTGAACGCAAGGCACACGCTGGCCGCCCTGATCGAATTCCAAGTCATTCCCATCATCAATGAAAACGATACGGTGGCCGTCGATGAAATTCGGGTCGGCGACAATGATACCCTCGCGGCGGAGGTGGCCCATCTCGTCGATGCCGACCTGCTCGTGATTTTGTCCGATATCGACGGGTTGTTTACGGAAGATCCCCGCAAAAATCCTTCCGCTGAACTCATTCCCTTGATCGCTGAGATTACGGACGAGATCGAACGACGCGCCGGCATCTCGACCACGTTCGGCAGCACAGGCGGAATGGCCACCAAGGTCCGGGCCGCGAAAAACGTCGGCGAATTTGGCGTGGCAACACTGATCGTGAACGGCCAGACCAAGGGTCTGTTGCCGCACATCCTTTTGGGAGGCAATCC
>JAICVE010000104.1 GCA_025935475.1 Nitrospira sp.
GCTCCGGAGCCCGGACCGATAGAAGACCCCAACGTCAGGGTGAGTGGGTTCGCGCGATTTCTGGGCGTGCTGACGTTCCTCATTACTCCGACAACAATGGGACCTTCAGATGAGTTTGCGGCTGACCGCGCCGCCCAGGTTGCGCGGAAGTACGATCTAAAAGTTCAGGCAGTTCAAGACAGAATCTTGAAGGGAAGCACCACTAGCTGCTTCATGGCTTCTGCCGCCAGATTCAGCCCCAGCCTTCCCAGCGTAAACAGCCAGCCGGCGACCACGATGAGAAATCGCCCGAGGCCGACCCAGTACATCCAGATCGCAAACGCGGTATCCCACCAGGCCAGCAGCAGCATGCGCAGGAGTTCGATCCGGCCCGAGCGGAACGGCAGCGTGTAGAGCGTCAGATGCGTGCACCAGACTGCGCCGATCCACAGCAGGACAGGGAATAGGAGCAAGAGATAGTAGACGCCGGACAGCCAACCGGTGGACGAAGCCAGGACGAAGTCCATCAGCGCGCGCTGCATGTCAGGAATCCAGGAGACCGGAAACGTCAGAAAGTGTACGAGGCTTTTCCAAGGATCCGGGATCATCTGAGTCAATTCGTCGTTCATGTGGCCCCTCACTCAGTGGTGTGAGATTAGAGGGCGGTCGCCCCTATCCAGCCTCTACTGAGCAAGAACCAGGCTTGCGGGAGGAAGGGCCAATTAATGGAATAACCGCCACTTAGGTAGGAAGGATTGGCCGGAATTGTTCGCGTAGTGCAGGCTCGAAGGTACGGAGCGGAAGGGCTACGACGGCCTCAGGCCCACAGCCCAGGCAAGTTTTGCGGCAAACAACGCGAGGCTCGCGAGACGGAGCGCCGCGGCGATCCAGAGGCTGATTTGGACGTAGGGCGAACCGAGCGGGACCGTCCACGTCAACGAGGCCAGTACGGAGAGCGCGATCGTTCCGAAGCTCAGCCCGGTCAACTGTACCGCTCGCCAGCGGTTCATGATCCCGTCGAGCTGGGCGTGGTACACCTCTCGTTTTGCAGGATTGTGCACACGAGTGGCCGTCAACAGTTCCGGCACGATGTATGACAGGCCCCCGCAGATCACCTGCGTGAGAAATCCGATAAAGGCGAGGTGCGTATAGGCCACCAGGTGGAGTGAGCCGATTGGCAGGAAGGGCGGACTTCGTAAGTAGTTGGCTTCCATTGCCAGACCGGTCGCGGTGGCCAAAAGTAGAAAGATCGCGCCGATCAGCAGATGATCGGTCGCAGCCGTTCCCGGTGAGCCGGCCTTCAGCCAGGTTGCGACAAGCTGAACGGTGCACAAGGTGATGCTGGCGAACAGCAGGCAGCCCACTGCGATTTGCAGCCATACAGTTGACAGGAGAAAGGCCCCCAGCAAGACCGCGAAGCCCGCTGGGAGCACCCAGAGAGCGAATCTGGTTAGCGCCCCGAGGCCGAGAGTCGTTCTCAAGAGAAGCGGCATGAGTTGATGCAACGCAACGATGAAGCTCAACGTCAAGCACCCCAACACAATGAGATGAATATGGCCAAGTCGTGCGTGGGCGTAAAACCCGTCTGTCAGGCGGAATGCCATCGCGATTCCTGTCGCAAGTCCGCCCAGCAGAGCGGCGAGGGCGATCCGATACATCGCTCCAAGACCGGCTGCTTTGCCGAAATGGATCCAGGCCGTTTTGGAGAGCGACACTACTGAAGCCATCAGCAGGAGGCCGGCGAGGCCGATGACCGTCATGTTCCCAAGCCACAATCCCAGAAGAAGCGCTGCCGTTGCGCCGTTCCACGTAAGAAACAGCGCCGTGCGGGACTGTGCATGCGCATCCTTGCGGTCTGAATCACGTGCGATAAAGACCAACAAACCACCGATCGCGAGCTGCAGGATGCCGCCGACCAAAGCCCCGTGCACATGCACGGGTTTCAACCAGTGAGGCAGGGGTATGCCATACACCAATCCGATGATCAAGGCGATGCCAAGCAGGAAGGAGATTCCCAGCCATGTGAATCCGGTCAGCAGGAAGGTCAAGGAAGTCCCAGGCAACGACAGGATGGCAGGAGCACCGGGCTTCGCCGCGCGCCGCGCCTGAGATACGAGTGATTGCCTCATCGTTCGGCTAAGAAATAAAAATGATTGGTCGGGCCCGAGCCGTGACCAATCGCCAGACTGTGGCGAATGGCTTCGGTCACATAGGTTTTGGCCGATTGAACGGCGTCGACGACGGAGCTGCCACGCGCCAAATGGGCGGCGATGGCCGACGCATAGGTGCACCCAGTGCCGTGTGTGTGAGGTGTCTCGATAAATTCGCCTTTGTACACGTGAAAGAATCTGCCGTCATAGAGCAGATCGGTGGCACGTTCGGCGATCAAATGGCCACCCTTAATGAGCACGTGCTGGCAGCCGAAGCCATGAATCACTTTGGCTGCGCGACGTGCCTCCGCAAGTGATGTGATCCTGATGCCTGACAGCTGCTGCGCCTCGTGAACGTTCGGCGTGACCAAGAGGGCGAGTGGAAACAACTGTTTCTTCACCGCTTCGATGGCGTCTGGCTTCAACAAGGTATGGCCGCTCTTGGAGATCATGACGGGGTCAACCACGAGGTTGACGACCTCCTGAGGCTTCAACATCTTTGCGACGGTTTCGACGATGGTGGCCGACGACAGCATGCCGGTCTTGACCGCCGCGACCTCGAAATCGTCAAAGACGGCGTCAATCTGGGCGGCAATCACCGAAGGCGGCAGCTCGAAGATGTCGGTGACCTCTTCGGTATTTTGCGCGGTGATCGCCGTGATGACCGACATGGCAAACACGCCGTTGGCCGACATGGCTTTGATGTCGGCTTGGATGCCTGCACCTCCACCGGAATCCGAGCCGGCAATGGTCAGCACCTGCTTGAGGGTCGTGGTCATGGCGGTGCGTGTTGTCCACTCCGGAGAAATGCCTGAGGCATATATATCCGTTGCCGCGGATGTCTGTCCAGCGTCAGCAAAAAGCGACCATACGTCCTGGAAGGTCCGCCTCATTTCCCCTGCGCTGCCGATCGAACGATTGCATTCTCCTCTTTTCCCTTCATTGGCCGTTTGTAAATGAGCCAGGGGTGGGTTGCCCCATCGAGCGCGCTTGGGCTGCTCGGCGACAGGACCCGTCGGGTTGGTCAACGGCGTTGTGGGGCGCGAGCCGGAGAGAGGCGCGCAGCCTTGGCAACACCAAGGTTCACACCGGCCACTTCTCTTCATTCCAGGCCATTTCCCAGAACATCCACTCGTATCGAGAGCTGATGACGAACGAGTCTTCCATGCGCCGCCGTTCTTCCTGACCCGCCGTCTTTGCCCACTGATCCACCTTCTTGCGCATCCACCGCTGCACCTCGGCAAACTCCGGCGAGGCATAGAGCATGAGCCAATCCCGATAGGGGTGGCGTTTCGGCGGAGGCCCGTGTCGCAATAAATGCCGGCCCACGACACAATAGATCCAGGCGCAGGGCAATGCCACGACGGTGATCTCAGCCGCCGAACCCGATTGAGCGATCGCCAGCATATGGCGAGTATAAGCGTAATTGCTCGGCGCCATCGGGACCGACGTCATCTGTTTGGGGCTCAGGTTCCACTTCGTCCCATATCCCTCGTGCAAACTTCTCTCGACGACGATGGTCTCCTCTGCCAGCTTGGTCAATCGCAGGGCGGACTCTGAATCAGGCGCACGCAGGGCACCCGCGGAGAAGACGCGGGCTAGTTCGCCGAGAAAGCGTGCGTCTTGCAGGATGTAGTATCGAAACTTGTGCTCCGGCAATGTGCCGTTGCCGAGCGCAACGACGAAGGGATGCGTCAATTGCGCTTGCCAGATCGGCTGAGCCAGCTGTCGAAGACGATTCGTGAAGGACATGGCGTTATAGCGCTTCCGGGGCCCACGGCCTCGGCAGCCGGTTGATGCCGTCCAAGGCGGCAACCTTATAGCATTCTGCGAGCGTAGGATAGTTGAAGACGGTGTCGATGAAGTAGTCGATCTTTCCGTTGTACGCCATCACGGCTTGGCCAATATGGATCAGTTCGGTGGCCCCTTCGCCGATCGCATGGACGCCGAGCAACGCGTGCGTCTGCCGGTGGAAAAGCAGTTTGAGCATTCCGGTCTCATCGCCGATCAATTGTCCCCTGGCGATTTCGCGATAGCGGGCGATGCCGACGCCGTACGGAACGTCCTCCCTGACCAGTTCTTCCTCGTTTTTCCCGACCATCGAAATTTCCGGAATCGCGTAAATCCCGAACGGCAGCAGGTCCGTATCCGTCCGGTCGGAGATGCCGAAGGCGTGGCAGGAGGCGTGACGACCTTGCTGCATGGAGGTGGACGCGAGCGCGGGAAAACCGATGACGTCTCCGGCCGCATAGATGTGGGGGATCGCCGTCTGGAAGTGGGCGTTGACGTACAGACGGCCCCGCTGATCCGGCGTGATGCCGATGGCCTCCAGGTTGAGGTCTTTCGTCGCCCCTTCCCGTCCGATGGCGTACATCAGCGTGCTGGATTGTATCGGTTTTGCGTGTCTGAGGCGGACGTTCACATGGTGATCGGCCTCTTTGGCGATTGCGAGTACTTCTTCCTCGTGATAGAGCGTCACGCCGATGTCTTTCATCTGGGTTTGAAGGGTGTTGATGATCTCTTCATCGACGAACTCCAGGAGGCGAGGACGCTTGTCGATCAACGTCACGGGAATGCCCAGCGCAGCGAGGATCGAGGCGTATTCGGTGCCGATGACGCCGCCGCCCACGATCACGATCGAATCAGGAATGCGCTTGAGCCGAAGCAAGCCGTCCGTGTCGATGATGGCTTCCTCATCGAACGGCACCTCCCTGGGTCTGGCAGGCTCGGTGCCGACCGCGATCACGATGAAGTCCGCTGTGTGTTCGATCTCACCGGTCGTCTGAGCAATGTGTAATCGATGCGGATCGACGAAACTGGCATTGCCGCAGATCATGTCGACACGGTTGCGGGACATTTGATTCTTGACGATGGCGATCTCGTTCGCGATCACGTGGTTGGCGCGGAAGGCGAGGTCTTCAATCGTGATGTGGGCTTTCACCCGATACCCAGCGCCGTAGAGATTGCGTTGTCGGAAGCCGGACAGGTACAGGACAGCCTCGCGCAAGGATTTACTGGGAATGGTGCCGGTATGGATACAGACGCCGCCGACCATCTCCTTTCGCTCGATGATGCCGACGTGCTTTCCGAGCTTGGCGGCTTGAACGGCGGCCTTTTGACCGGCAGGGCCCGTGCCGATGACCAGAAGGTCATAGTGCGCCATGAAGACCTCAACGGAGGGGTGAGACGCGATTCCGAGACGGACAGATCGCGGTGGTCAAATCTTCCCCTGTCCTCTCAACTGGCCGTAATGAGCTTGCGAGCCACCTGAAAGGCTTCGTCCATGTCGGGTAATTGAGCCAGTTCCGGGGTGATTTGCAAGTGGCGGACGACGTTTCGGGCATCGACGACCATGACGGCCCGCGCCAGGATATGCGGATCCTTTAACAATAGGCCATACGATTTGCCGAAGTCGGCATTGCGAAAGTCCGAAAGGAAAGTGACGTTATTGATCTTGGCTTCTTCCGCAAAGCGCTTTTGCGCAAAGGGCGTGTCTATGCTGACGGTGATGAGTTCAACCATCTTGTCGAGCCCCTTGTTTTTCTCGCTGAGGTAATGGGTTTGCTGCTCGCACACCTTGGTGTCGAGTGAAGGGACAACGCTGATAATCCGGACCTTCCCTTTCCCGGTCGTATCAGTAAGGTTGATGAGCGAGTTGTCGGGTTGAGCGAGTTTGACGCTCCTCAACTGGTCGCCGACTTTGATGCCGTTGCCGGAAAGTGGCAGCGGACTGCCTTTGAACAGGACGTTGTGCCCATCACCGGCGGTCGCACTGCCGTCGGCCACGGTGTAGTTTTTATAGAGAAACGTGTCGGCTCCGCCACCGCTGCAGCCGGTCAAGATCAGTGCGCTAAGGCAGGTAAACAAGTATTGTTTCCGGATCACCATCATGAACATCCTCCATCTCGCTGCACAGGACATCGTCACTGTCGCCGCAAAAATTCTATCATAGCTCGGTTCGCCAGATCAGGCCGTTCCCATTGGGGGATGTGCCCGGCGTTGGGAATGCGTACGAGGGCGGAGCCTTTGATCGATCGGTGAAGCTCTTCGCCGGCCGGAAGGGGAAAGACCTGATCCTCTTCGCCCCACAGGATGAGCGTCGGATGGCGGATGTCCCCGATCCGTTTTGCAAAGCCGCTCTCCCACAAGGGCAGCGTGCCGCGGACGGTCATGAGCGGAGGAATCACGCCGGGCCGTTGCCGGTTACGGTTGGAGCGTTCGATGACTGCGGGTGTCAGCAGGGCGGGATCGTGCACGATCTCTTTCAGGACCGATTCAATCATCACCCCGCCGAACAGCCAATTGCCGAACGAGGCCAGCCACGAAGGCGCGGCCGTATCGAGCGCCCGTTTTATAGACGGGCTGGTCAAACGTTCGCGCACGTTGGCCGGAAGGCCGTCGATGAGGACCAGTTGTGCAACACGATCCGGATACGTGAGGGCCATCCCGATGGCCAGGCCGGCGCCCATGGAGTTGCCCACAAGCGTCGCTTGGCGGATGCGCAAGGCGTCCATAAAGCCGATGAAGTATTCCAGCATTTGCTCCGGCCGGTACTCGATTTCTGGCTTTGTGGACAGCCCGGACCCGATCAGGTCAGGGGTGATCAGCCGGAATTCGACTGAGAGCGGCTGTTGCTGATGTTCCCATTGCCACATGGATCCGCCAAAGCCATGGATCAGAATGACCGGCCGGCCTTGCCCGACGTCTAGATAGGCCACGCGCTCGCCATTCACCTCAATGGTATGGATGGGAATCCGCTCAAAGGCTTCAAAATAGGGAGGAATCGGAGGAGGAGAAGAGCAAGCCGTCATGACGATCAGTAACGCGAGACTCACCGCGACGCCTCGCCTGTTGAAGATCCTGCACGCCACGCACATCGCCGGACGGTGTTATTCCAATTGAACGACCGTCTCATCTGTTTTGACGTTCTCGCCTTCAACCACAAGGATGGCGGCGACTTTGCCGTCGATCGGCGCCGGCACGCGGCTTTCCATTTTCATTGCTTCAATCATGAGCAACGGATCGCCGGCTTTGACCTGTTGATCCTTGATGACGAGCACCTTGACGACCCGTCCGGGCATCGGCGGCGCCACGTCGCCGGGTTTGGTGGGCCTCGGCCGTTTTGGCTTGGCGTCCTTGCCGGTCTCCGGAGCTTCAGGCACGCCTGCCAACACTTCCTGAATGGCTTCGAGCGAGACCTCCTCGAGCTTGTCGTTGACACGGATGTAGTAGGGTTTGCGTCCGTCGGTCTTGCGGCCCGATCCAGAGACCTTCACATGATAGGTTTCGCCGTGGACGGTGACGTTGAACTCAACAGGCGCCAAATGCAGCTCGCCGGCCACTGCCGGGCCTTTCGCCGGAGTCGTTTCAAGCGGTTCCGGAACGAGGTCGCCTTTTTCTCGCGCCTCGAAGAAGTCCCGTGCGATTGCGGGAAACAGCACAAACGAAAGCTGGTCTTCGATCGTTTCCGCCGAGGGGGGAAGGTCTTTCTTGACCGCATCCAGCTCGGGATCCAACCGATCCGCCGGTCTTGTCTTGATCGGTTCTTCGTCGCCGATGGCTCGGGCCATGATATCCCGATCCACGTGCCCGGGAGCCCGGCCGTAGAGGCCGAGGAAGTAATTCTTCGTTTCAGTCGTGATGACTTTGTAGCGCTCACCTGTCAGAACGTTCAGCGTAGCCTGCGTGCCGACGATCTGGCTTGTGGGCGTGACGAGAGGGGGATAGCCCATGTCTTTCCGTACTCTCGGGACTTCATCGAGCACTTCCTTCATGCGGTCCAGCGCATTCTGTTCCGTGAGCTGTGCTGCGAGGTTCGAAAGCATGCCGCCTGGGATCTGGGAGGTCAAAATCTCGGCGTCAACGCCGGTAAAATCGCTTTCGAACTGGCGATACCGGCGGCGGACGGTCCGAAAGTGATCGGTGATCGGCAACAACGAGTCAAGTGCCAGTCCCGTGTCGTAGGGTGTGCCGTGCAGCGAGGCAACCATGGTTTCGGTCGCCGGATGCGACGTGCCTCCGGCCAGCGGGGACATGGCGGTGTCCAGCATGTCGAGCCCGGCCAGGATCGCCATGAGCGCAGACATCGAGGCCATACCCGAGGTGTAATGGGAATGCAAATGGATCGGCACTTTCACGGCAGCTTTCAAGCGGCGCACCAACTGATAGGCATCGAGAGGGGCCAGCAGACCGGCCATGTCCTTGATGCAGAGCGTGTCTGTGCCGAGATCTTCGAGTTGCTTGGCCAAATCCACGTAGCGGTCGATGTTGTGAACAGGGCTGACGGTATAACTGATCGACGCTTCCGCGTGCTTGCCGCAGGCTTTTACTTCTCGGATTGACCGGTCGACGTTCCGCACATCGTTCAGCGCATCGAAGATGCGGAAGACGTCGATGCCGTTGGCGGCGGACCGTTCGATGAACC
>JAICVE010000364.1 GCA_025935475.1 Nitrospira sp.
CTTGTGGATCGTTTGATGTGGACCGATGACGCGCTGCATCGGTTGGACCGGATGCCGCCCTATCTGGCTCCGCTGTTCCAGGACGAAATCGAGCAGGATCTGCGCGCCCGCGGAGAACGGGTGGCGACGTACGACGGTCTGCTGCGGCCGCGAGGCAGTGCGCGGATCGAATGGGATCCGGACGCCGAATGTCGGTTGAACAACGTGCCCGCCCCGGTGCGGGCCATGGCGAAAATCGAGCTTGAGCGTACGGCGGCGGACCGCGGGAGCGGTCGAATTACCGTCGCACTCATGGAAGAAGTAAAGGCGAAATATTTTGGCCTTGGGGCCAAAGACTGAAGATGACTGAATCATGCTGCATCGAATGGCATTGCGTGTCCTTCCCAGCCTAAGCCTGGTCGTCACCGAGGACGCTGTCCGGAAGCAGAAGCGCCTGGTGATGTTCGTGCCGGGCCTGGTCGCCTTTGGAATGTATCGAGTGGCCAAGCACCTGGTGCCATTGACGGAGCCGGTGGTGCTGCTGCTGATCAGTGGCATTGTGGGCCTGCTGACGGCGATGTTGGCCTACCGAGTGGGCCGCGGGACGACATGGGCTCAACTCTTGCGCGAGGACGCCAGAAGTCTCCTGACATGGATGGCCGGATGGATTGGGTTTGTCTATGCTGTGCAGCTGTCTCTTCTCGTTCTCGCGCTCTTATGGCTCGTTGGATACGACTATCTGAAACATCCAGACGGGCCTGCGATGATGGCCATGATCATTTCCTGTACGGCTGTCGCCCGTGACGCGTTCGAAATCGGCTATGTGCGCAAGGTGTCGTTGATGGGACGGCCCTGTCCCACCTTTCCGAACGGCCGTGCCCTGCGGAGCCTGCTGGCCACTCACGCGACGATCGTCGGACCGTGGATTGCGGTGGGACTCATGGTCGGTGCCGGAAGCGCCTCATTAGGAGCGCTTTTCGACAATCAGCAGGCCGCGACGCTCGTGCAGGTCTCGGCTGTGACAGTGTTCGCCGGAGGTCTCGCTCTCTGCGCCTATTTCGGCGGTCTGAGACCGTCGGGCTCATGGATGGAGGGATTGATGGAAACCAAGCCGGCCGAGTTGCTGAAATACTGGTGGTGGCCAGGCTTGGCATTCGCCTCGACGTACTATCTGGTCTTGGCGGGCGTCGTGATTTTCCTGCTGAAGCAGCCGGGCGTCCCTACCTCCTATGCCATTGGTGGCGGAGGCCTGGTCGCCGGCTTGATGGCTCTGTATGGATATTACCTAGGCCACCGCCGGCAGGTTGAGGAGCGGCAGGGCATCAGCCTAAGCCCCTCCTTGCTCCGGTGTCCGTTTGTCATGGGGATTCTGAGCAAATCGTCTGGGTCTGCTGTTGCCGGTGCTTCGAAGGGATAGCGTAACGATGTCAACGAAGCGATTACCCTCAGCGGCTTTTCTTCCTGCAGTGTTGGTGTGCAGTCTCGTCGCGGGTGTTGGGCTGCCGCTTCCGGTGCATGCAGAGGATGCTGCGGATCTCTACTACCAGGTACCGGGGACCCCGCAAGGTCCTGCCGCGCCGTTGCCGACGGACACAGTGTATTCACGGATCGGCTCGTTCGACAGCCGTCTCGTCGTCTGGTTTGTCACACAGCAGCATACCTACTTCGGCGGATTCGTGCTGGCGTTGCCACTCTTTTGCGCGCTGCTGGAATTTCTGGGATTGCTGACGAACAAGCCGGCGTTGTCGCTGCGCTACGACGGTTTGGCCAGAGACCTGGCGAAAGTGGCATTGCTCGCGCTGTCCGTCACGGCAGTCGTGGGCAGTCTGATGCTCGGAATGTTCCTTTGGCTCTATCCGAGTTTTATGCAGTACATGGGAGGAACGTTTAAGGCGTTTATGCCGGCCTATGCCGTCGTGTTCGTCGGCGAATCCCTTCTGCTCATTCTCTACTACTACAGCTGGAACCGCATGGCGGAACCCGGCTTGAAGTGGATCCATGCCGCCGTCGGGATCCTGACCAACATCTTTGGGACGGCACTCCTTCTTCTCGCGAATTCCTGGGCAGCGTTCATGATGTCGCCGGCCGGCGTCGATGCCCAAGGTCGGTTTTTGGGCAATGGCTGGCACTTGCTGCATTCCGCGCTTTGGAATCCGCTGAACGTCCATCGGTTCCTGGCGGACATCATGTCGGGTGGGGCCGTCGTGCTGGCCTATGCCTGCTACCGCTTTTTCACGAGTAAGACGGATGGCGAGCGCGCTTACTTCGATTGGGTCGGCTACATTTTCTTGTTTGTGACCGTCTGCGCCCTCCTGCCGATGCCGATCGCCGGCTATTGGTTGATGCGCTCCGTGTATGCGTTCCGACAAAGTATGGGCGTGACGATGATGGGTGGATTGTTGACATGGCTCTTTGTCGTCCAAGCGCTGCTCATCGGCGCGCTGTTGCTCGGCATTAACTACTACATCTGGCAAAGCATGGCGCGGATCAAGGGAGGCGAGCGGTATCAATCGTATTACCAGGTCCTCCTGGGGGCCTTGACCCTGGCACTGTTCATTTGGTTGACGCCGCATACGGTCTTAATGTCGCCAGGCGAGTTCAAGGCGATGGGGGGCGCCCAGCATCCGGTCGTAGGGAATTATGGCGTCATGTCCGCCAAGAACGGCGCTGTCAACGTCATGATTCTCCTCACGGCCTTGAGTTACCTCTATCTTCGGCGAGCGAATCGCACAATGACCGCATCCTGGGTCAAAACCGGCAATATTCTGATCGGGACGCTTTTTGCCGTGGGACTGGTGAATGTGACCTGGCTTTCGGTTTACGGCTTTTATCTGCCCGCGAAACTGCGCGTAGGTCTCTCCACGCCGCAAGCGGTCACTACGCTGACCGTCATCGTCGCCAGCCTGTTGATCAACCGCGCCATGCTCAAAGGATCGCTCGTCCATGGGCCCGTGCAGTGGGGCAAGATTTCGGTTCGAGGCATGGTGGTGCTGTTCGCTCTGGCCGGCGCCTTTACGTGGGTGATGGGTCTCATGGGATACATCCGGTCGTCAGGCCGGTTGTCATGGCACGTCAACGAAGTGATGGCGGACGTTTCGCCCTGGGCCTTCACGCCGGAACTTGGGTTTGCCGCTAAGATGGTGACGCTCAACATGGTTGTGTTTTGGAGCGCTGTGCTTGCGCTCTTCTGGATGTGCCAACGGGGACAGCAGCAGGAACTGACAGAAGAAATGTTCGAGACGCCTCCCCAAACGCTTGCGA
>JAICVE010000325.1 GCA_025935475.1 Nitrospira sp.
CGGATCGATGATGGACTCATATTGCGTGACATGCTGCTCTTCGATTGAGGCAATTTCGGCGTACAGTTGACGGGCCAATGGGTCTGCAAACCACGGACCGTAGTGCATGTAATAGTCATGAGTCTGATGTTCACCGGCCACAATCGTGAGCGCATGGAGTTTGGTCAAAGGCTGCGCCTTGTCTTTGTCATAATGCTCGCGCAGGTCGTCCAAGGGATCACGATGTTCATCCACGGTCGGCCGACCGGGCAGGATGTCGGTATAACATTGCGTGATGGTGTTCGCATCGATTCCTTGTAATCGGTCGAGGAGGGCCGAATAGCGGTAAAGATGATCGAAGTCTTCGAGTAAGCCAAAGCGCAGGACTTGCGCGATGTAGGGATCCGGTTCCACACGGGCCATCGCGGCGGTAACTTCAATCGCCACTTGCTCGTAGCCGATCGTGGTTTCAAGGGGAGATTGATCGGCGGGTAGAAGCCAATTGATCAGGGTCTGCTGATGCTGTTCCTTCCGTCTCACGGTGGCCAAGGGAGCCTGCATAGTCTTATTCACCCGCGCACACGCATGACTAAACCGCACGGCTTCAGATTCAATCCCGTTCATCAAAATGATTCGCACCCGCGTGAAGGCATCGATATCGAGTTTGCTGACCGGCGTTTGCACCATGTCTTTCCAGGTGAACTTCTGCTGGTCAATCGGCGTACCTGTGTCGCGCAACAAATTTAATCCCATTTGAAAATCCCCTTTACGTGGCCGGATGTGATTTGTTTGATACGGTGCGAGAATATTTCTCTACCCTACAGACGAACGCGCCAATCCAACACTAGCAGTCCCCCTCAGATACATTTGGTGGTGTCACTCGCATTCGGGGGTCGATCCTAAACTCTCCCCAAGTACAAGGCTGCTCAAAACTGCTCAGGCGTAATGATCAGTGGCGCGGAAAGCGATCTGTTTGGAACAGACCGCACCCGGCCTTTTGGTGTATGGTCCGACTTCATCATCGAACTTACCAAAAGAATCCCCTCCTCACCCTGAGCGGAAGGCCATCGATTATGTCCACCTGCAATATCCATCAATGCCCGCACGGGCACGCATGGCATCTGGCAATCGCCACTGCCAATAACCCCCTGGGCAATTGGGACATTCTGATTTGTGATTGTCAGGGGCAGCGTTGATCTGAGGAGTGCGGGCAGAAATAGAGGTGGCCGAACCCTAGTCGTGGAGGACGACATTCAGCAGGGAGCTATGCACGCGCACCTCGCCGTTATACTCAATGAAACCTAGTTTGCGGAATTTATTCATAAAGAAACTGACGCGCGAGCGGGTGGTGCCGATCATGTCAGCCAGCGTTTCTTGACTAATCTTCGCAATAACCGTCTCCGGCTTTCCCTCTTTCCCAAAATGTGCCAACAAGAGCAGCGCTCGCGCGAGCCGCTTCTCGCTGGAGTTAAACAGCTGATCCACCAAATCCTCTTCAATCCGGATGGTATGCGCCAGGAGATAGGTTAGAAACACCTCGGCGAAGGCAGGCTCCTCCTGCAGGACGCGAATCATGGCCTCTTTGTCGATCCGCATAATATCGGAGTCTTCTGCGGCAGTCGCCGTTGCCGTTCGAACCGCCTGTCCGGCAAGGCAGGTCTGTCCAAAAAAGGCACCCCCTTCGAGAATCGCGATGACCGCTTCCTTGCCCTGTTTCGAGACCACCGTGAGTTTCACCTTGCCCGTTCGAGCATAGAACACGGCCTCCGCCGCATCTCCCTGCGAAAAGATCGTGTGTTTCTGCGAGAAGCGTAGACTTGTTTTTCCTTTGCCCAGCTTGGTGAGAAATAGCTGCGGATCAAAGGAGGTGCTCGCACGTGCCATGTGAACCCTCCGCTAACTAGAAATTGTCAATTCTAATGTCTAATGCAATTTGCCTTCCCCAGTTACGAGGGTGCTTCATCCGATGTTCGTACTTCTATTGCGAGAAGCGCATCTGATAGGTGGATCAGTGTTGAGGACTATGTCTTGATGTGACAGATAAAGCTGACTAGGTGGATGACTCCTCAGCTTCCACGCCGGACTCCTCTTCACTTGAAGTTGTGATCACTGCACTGAGGACTGTTCATCTACCAAGCCGAAGTGTTGAGTGAACATCTGATCGCTGAATGCCAGAATACGTGCATTTTTTCAACGCCAGTCTATTCATCGCCGTTCGCCTCCGTTGTCTTTCCCTCCACCATGTCCTGTGATCCCTGAATGAGGCCTGAGCGGAGAGGTTCCTCGCCGTGAGCCATCGCTTCATTCTGGATAAAACGGCTTCGCTGGGACATTTAATTCAGTACGACGACTCAGTTGCACCTGGGACATCGCTGGGGGCTGTCTTGCGATTACTCACCTCAACCCTTGAAGCGCTTCCCTAAAACTAGGCGCGTGCCTCTAAGCATCACGACGGAATCACTCTTGCAGAAAAGTGAGGAACAACTTTCAACAAAGGAGTCATGCATGACGTCATGGATGGAGAGCGCAACATGGGCATTGGTCATCGGAGGGCTTGGCACCGCAGTTCTCTGTCACGCGATTGAAGTCGGGGCGCAGGAACCCATCGAGCCGCGGGCTGCACCCGTGCAGCCTGGAACAGTCCAGCCGCCGCCTGGACCTACGCAGGTCGAGCCGTCTCCTGGACCCGCTCAGCCCGGAACCGTTAAACCGGGGACGACCGACCCTAGTGCGACGACTCCGACGCCCCGCACCGATCAGGCAATCGCTGAACAACAACGCCGAGAAGAACAAGAACGCATGGCTCGCGCCCAGCGTTATCGAGAAGAACATCACCATCATGGCGAAACCTATGTGGCGGGATTCGGCGGCGTGACATTCGGGAGCACGACCACGAATATGGAAGGCCGCGGCAGTGCCCTTGGAACCTCAATTGACAATCCCAGCTTGTCGGACTCCGCTGTATACGGCCTCAAGATTGGGTACTTCCATCCAGGCCGCCTCAACTGGCTGGGACTCGAATTGGAAGGATTTAATTCGACGCCCCACATGAAGGAAAGCGGCGGGCTGCCTGGGACCCATCTGCGCCTTTCCACCCTTGGCCTCAATGTGATCGCACGGAAGAAACTCGCCTGCCGCGATCGCCGAGACGATCGAGAGCCCGATGTGCGAGATGCCCGATACTGGGACACTGACGATTATTCAGCGCTCCACGACAACGCACGTTGTCCTATACAGGTGTATGCCGGCGTTGGATTAGGTGTGTTCTTTGCCGAAACGTCAAATCAATTCGGACGCGCCACGGATAACGGGCGGGCTGGCCTCAATGCCCTTGCCGGAATGAAGTATTTCTTCAATGAGCACATCGCACTCTTCGCTGAGTACAAGTTCAACTATGTGGACTTGAAATTCGATCAGAACCAAATGGCGGGAGGACCGACAGCCGGTTTGAATGGGACGTATTTGATTAATCATGTGGTGGGCGGATTGGCATTCCACTTCTGAAGGAAGGACTGGCGCAATTTGGAACCAACTAGTGACTTGCATGCCAACGAACCGCAGGGGTTAGCGGCAGGTACGAACTCCCATCTGCCGCGACGGTCTCTTCCCTCCTCAGAGTACCAACTCCTGCTCAAGAGCGCCG
>JAICVE010000050.1 GCA_025935475.1 Nitrospira sp.
GGTGAACGCCAGAGGACTCTTGGAAAAGGTCGGCGTAGAGGCCAATGCCATCACCTCCGGACCGCGCAAGGACATGGGGTCGCCGTTCCGCACCATGACGGCGGAGGAGAAAGCGATTTTTCAAAGTGTCATCGATTCGTTCTATCAACGATTCTTGTCGGTTGTGCAGGAAGGACGGCCCCAGCTTTCAGGCGATCAGATCAAAAAGCTGGCCGACGGACGCATTTATTCCGGTGAGCAGGCGAAGGCGGCGGGTCTGGTCGACGACATCGGCTACTTGGATGAGGCGATCGAGCGGGCCAAGAAAAATGCCGGGCTCACTGAGGCCCGCATCGTGACGTATCGAAGGCATGGCGAATATCAGAACAATATCTATTCAAGGGTGCTGAGCGGAGGCTCTGGACTGAGCAACTTGGCCAATATGGATCTCCTGTCGCTCGTGCGCGGCGGGAGCCCGCAGTTCATGTATCTTTGGATGCCCTAGTGACAGTCATGGCGCAATGGACTGACGATATGGCGATAGCGCGGATGCTGGACAGTCCTGTCGGGCGTCGTGCGATCCTGGCGTGGGGCGCTCACGCCGCAGTTGGGCTGTACGCTGTCCTGGGCGCGGGAGCGGTCGCAGGGCTTCTCGGCACGCTTTCGGGATGCTACCGTGCTCCGGGAACCGCACGCGATCAATTGATCTTTTTCTCCGAGGAAAAGGAGTTGCAATTCGGTCTGAGCGCCTATCGCGAAGTCCTGCGGGAAGCACGCCTGAGCGAAAACCCTGAGATCAATGAGCAGATCCAGCGCGTGGGACGAAAAATCGCGAGCGTGGCCAACAAGCCTGAATATCAGTGGGAGTTCGCCGTCATCGAAGACGAGAAGATGGTCAACGCCTTTTGTCTCCCCGGTGGGAAAGTCGCCGTGTTCACGGGCATCCTGAAGCACACCAAGACGGATGCCGGGTTGGCGACGGTGATGGGACACGAAATCGCGCATGCGTTGCAGCGCCATGGCGTGGAGCGCATGAGCCGGAGCATCATCGATCAGATTGCGCAACTTGGCGCGATCGGGGCCGCGGCCGCAGGTCACTCGAGCGGAGGCGCCATTCAAGGACTGTTGGGCGCATATGGCGTCAACGTGTCGCTGCCGTTCAATCGGAAGCAGGAGTCCGAGGCCGACTACATCGGCCTGCGGTTGATGTCGCAAGCTGGGTATGATCCCCGAGAGGCGGTGCCATTTTGGGAGCGCATGAGCGGATGTCCCAGGCAAATGATCGATAAACTGTGTTTTCGGTCGCAGCACGCGATCCCTGAGTTTTTGTCGACGCATCCCTCCGACGTGACGCGTATCAACCAGCTCGAGACCTGGATGCCGGAGGCGATGCGCTACTATCAGGCCGCCGGAGGAACCACGCCGCCGGCTCCCGCCCCTTACAAACCGGCCATTGGGCCGTTGCCGCAGGCCAGTTAACGCTTCATGCCCAAACGCACCGACATCCACAACATCTTGCTGATCGGGTCGGGACCCATCGTCATTGGTCAGGCTTGCGAGTTCGATTATTCCGGGACGCAGGCCTGCAAAGCGCTCAAAGAAGAGGGCTATCGGGTGGTGTTGATCAACAGCAACCCAGCCACGATCATGACGGATCCTGAACTGGCGGACCGGACCTATGTGGAACCGATCACACTCGATGTCGTGGAAAAGGTCATCGAACGCGAGCGGCCTGATGCCTTGCTGCCGACGATGGGAGGGCAAACGGCGCTCAATGCCACCATGGGCCTGGTCAAGCGGGGGACGCTAGAGAAATACGGCGTGACCTTGATCGGTGCCTCTGCGGATGCCATCCATAAGGCGGAGGATCGCGACGCCTTCAAGCAGGCGATGCAACGGATTGGGTTGCGGGTGCCGGAGAGTGGAACGGCACACAACCGAGACGAAGCCATTCGTGTGCTGGATCGTGTGGGGTTTCCGGCCATCATCAGGCCTTCCTTCACCATGGGCGGCACGGGCGGCAACATCGCCTACAATCGTGAAGAATTCGAAAAATTGATTGAGTGGGCCTTGGCGATGAGTCCCGTCGGCCAAGTGCTGATCGAACGGTCGTTGATCGGATGGAAGGAATACGAGCTCGAGGTAATGCGGGACCTGAGGGACAATGTCGTCATCGTGTGTCCGATCGAAAACCTTGATCCGATGGGCGTGCATACGGGAGACAGCATTACGGTCGCGCCGGCCATGACCTTGACGGACAAGGAATATCAGCGCATGCGCGACGCCGCCCGGCGCATCATCCGCGAGATCGGAGTGGAGACGGGCGGATCGAACATCCAGTTCGGCATCGATCCCAATAACGGCGAAATGGTCGTTATTGAAATGAATCCGCGCGTGTCGCGCAGTTCGGCATTGGCGTCCAAGGCGACGGGATTCCCCATCGCGAAGATCGCCGCAAAACTGGCCGTGGGGTACACCCTAGACGAAATCACGAACGACATTACGGGCGTGACGAAAGCGTCGTTTGAGCCGACGATCGATTACGTGGTGGTAAAAATCCCCCGCTTTGCGTTTCAGAAATTCAAAGGCGCCGACCCCACGCTCACGACGCAAATGAAATCGGTGGGCGAGGTCATGGCCATCGGACGGACGTTCAAAGAGTCGTTGCAGAAAGCCATCCGCTCACTGGAGCTCGATTTAAATGGGCTCGTGTCGCGGCTCGGCCTTGATCGAGGCGTGCCTGAAGGGTTTGACCGGCAAGGGGCCTTGGAACGGGTACGTCAACAGTTGCGCAGTCCGATTGCGGAGCGAATTTGGTACTTGGCTGACGGTATAAGGCTGGGGATGCCAAATGAAGAACTCTTCTCGCTGACGAAGATCGACTATTGGTTCCTTGAACAGTTACGGGACCTGGTGAAGTTCGAGCAGCGACTGGTCGACCAAGCAGCGAAGCCCTCATCCGCGCTCGACCACGCTATTCTCGGAGAGGCCAAAGAGCAGGGATTCTCTGACAATCGTATTGCATTTCTCACCGAATGGCCGGTTGCGGCGATTCATGCAGCACGATCGGCGGAGAATGCACGGTCAGTCACGTATAAACGCGTGGATACCTGCGCCGCGGAATTCGAAGCGCACACCCCGTATCTGTATTCCACCTATGGAAGAGAATGCGAGGCGCGTCCGACCGGCCGGAAGAAAGTGATCATCCTGGGCGGAGGCCCCAACCGGATCGGACAAGGCATCGAATTCGACTATTGCTGCGTGCACGCCGCGATGGCGCTACGGGACGAAGGCATTGAGACCATCATGGTGAATTGCAATCCGGAAACCGTGAGCACGGATTACGATACCTCCGACCGGCTGTACTTTGAGCCATTGACGGAAGAAGACGTCTTGAACATCGTCCACCGAGAGCAGCCGATGGGCGTGGTCCTTCAGTTCGGCGGTCAAACGCCTCTCAAACTCGCCATTCCGCTTTCGAAAGCCGGCGTCCCTATCCTAGGCACCAGTCCCGACGCCATCGATCGGGCGGAAGATCGTGAACGCTTCCGCGATCTGCTCAACCTCTTGGGACTGAAACAGGCGCAGAGCGGCGTTGCGCGGTCGGTTGTTGAGGCGCTGAAAGTCGCTGCAGAAATCACCTATCCCGTCATGGTGCGTCCGTCCTATGTGCTGGGGGGACGCTCGATGCAGATTGTCTACGATGAGGCAGGCTTGCTGGGATACATGGGGTCGGCAGTGAAGGCGTCGGACAAGCACCCGGTGCTGATCGACAAATATCTCTCCGACGCCATTGAGGTCGATGCGGATGCCATCTGCGATGGCCATCGCGTGGTGGTCGCCGGGATCATGGAACATATCGAGGAGGCCGGTGTGCACTCGGGCGACTCCGCCTGTTCGCTGCCGCCCTATTCACTCGACGAGACGGTCGTCGAAAAGATTCGCCGCCAAATGACGTCACTGGCCTTGGAACTCGGTGTGGTCGGCCTCATGAATGCGCAATTTGCCGTGAAGGACAATGAGGTCTATGTGTTGGAAGTCAATCCGCGGGGATCCCGGACGGTTCCGTTCGTCAGCAAGGCCATCGGTGTGCCTTTGGCGAAACTGGCCATGAAGACGATGGTCGGACGGACGTTAGACGACCTCGGATTCACGTGCGCCCCGCACCCGGCCCATCTCTCCGTCAAGGAAGCCGTGTTTCCATTCAATAAGTTTCCCGGTGTCGACGTGCTGCTCGGCCCCGAGATGAAATCCACCGGAGAAGTCATGGGTATCGATGTGGATTTCGGATGGGCCTTCGCCAAATCGCAGGCCGGCGCCGGGGCAATACTTCCACGGGGGGGCACGGCGTTTATCAGCGTCAAAGAGAACGACCGCTCCGCCGCCCTCGAGGTGGCGAAACACCTATGCAGGCTGGGGTTCAATGTGCAGGCGACGGACGGGACCGCGGCGTATCTGCGCGATAACGGCGTGGAGGCCAAAACGGTACTCAAAGTGACTGAAGGACGCCCGCATATTGTCGACCATATCAAGAATGGAGACGTGGCGTTGGTCGTCAACACTGTAGGAACAGCGGCTTCGCATGCCGACTCGCTGTCCATCCGCCGGGAAGCGTTAAATCGAGGATTGGCCTACTTCACGACCATGCGGGGAGCACGAGCTGCGGTCATGGGTATCGAAGCGATCCTCAAAAAAGAATTGACTATCCGCTCATTGCAAGAATACCACTGCGGGTCATAGCAGCAGTGGGACAATCTGCCTCGTTCAACGTTCTGCGAGAGGAATGAATGCTCTATGCCGACACCGATTACTAAGAAGGGCTACGATGCGCTGAAGGCGGAACTCGATCGCCTCCGGAAAGTGGAGCGGCCGCAAGTGATCGAAGCCATCGCCGAAGCCCGTGCCCATGGAGATCTCAGCGAGAACGCGGAGTATGATGCAGCCAAAGAACGGCAAGGCTTCATCGAGGCCCGCATCGCCGAAATTGAAACCAAGCTGGCGGATGCCCGAATCGTCGAAATCGCAGGACGCACTTCCGATACCATCGTGTTCGGGGCGACCGTGTCGGTGATCGAACAGGAATCCCAGGCGAAACGCCAGTACACGCTGGTCGGCCAGGATGAGGCCGACATGAAGTTTAACCGGATCTCGATTCAATCGCCGGTCGGTCGGGCGTTGATCGGAAAACGCGTCGGCGACTTTATCGAAGTGAAGACGCCCGTCAAGACTGTCGAGTATGAAGTCATCGAGATCAAATTTGAGGAATTGTAGGTTCAGTCGTCGGCGACCGTAGAAGGCGGTTCTGATGCCGCATCCCGCCTCGATCATCACTCTCCTGACTGATTTTGGGGACCGAGATTGGTTCGTGGCCAGCATGAAGGGGGTCATTCTCTCCATCAATCCCCAGGCCACAATCGTCGATCTCACCCATCATATCGGCTCCCATGACGTCCAGGACGGCGCCTATGTGTGGAAATCCTGCTACAAGTATTTTCCCGACGGCACCATCCATGTGGCAGTCGTAGATCCCGGTGTAGGCAGTGACCGGCGTCCGCTCATCGCGAAGAGCTCGCGATACTTTTTTTGCGCTCCGGACAATGGATTGCTGACGCAGGTCTTCAAGCAGGAAGGCGACCTCGAGGTCCGCGAGATCGAGAATAGGCAATATCGGCTTGATGCTGAAGGGCATACCTTCGACGGTCGGGACGTCTTCGCGCCTGCTGCCGCCTGGCTTACCAAACAACAACCGTTCGTGTCCTATGGCCGCGTCCTCTCGGACGCGCAGCGGTTTCCGGTCGCTCAGCCGCAGTGGGAACAGTCGGCGCTGGTGGGCGAGGTGGTCTACGTCGACGTCTTCGGCAATCTCATCACGAATGTGTCGTTGCGCCACGTGAAGGAGGTGCGAGAGATCACCAAACGGCCGAATCCGCTGATCCGAATTGGAGGCCATTCCATCGATGGCCTCGTACGCTGCTATGCAGAAGGAGACCACGGTCCGCCCCGGGCGTTGATCAACAGTGACGGCCAGTTGGAAATCTTTTGTAAGGAATCGAGCGCGAGCGCGCTGCTCAGCGTGACCCGCCATGAGCCTGTCAAGCTGTCGTAGGCACCGGAGGCGAAGCTCGACGGCCCTTGGCGCAGTGCGTTGTGCAGGGCCTAATCGTACTGTGTGGCGACGGTGATCGAGTGAGAGAGAATGTTGACCATGCGGGTCAGCGTAGGGATGTTGACGGACAAGGGCGGCATCAAGACGATGATGTGGCCAAGCGGTCGCAGGAGAAGCCCTCGCTTTCGAGCCTCCTTGGCAACGCGATGACCCACTCGTGCTTCGACCGGATACGCCTCTCGCGTAGCACGGTCACGCACAAGTTCGATGCCCACCATGAAGCCTTGCTGCCTGATGTCGCCGACATGCGGCAGCCGAAGGAGTGGCTTGAGCAACCGAGAGAGGCGGCTGATCTTTGGCGTGAGCTTCGCCAGGGTGTGCTCGGTCCGGAAAATGTCGAGGTTGGCCAGGGCCACGGCGCACCCGAGCGGATTGCCGGTGTAGCTATGTCCATGGAAGAATGTCTTGAACTCCTCATACTTGCCTAAAAAGGCGCGATAGATTTCCTCGGTCGTCAGCGTAGCGGCAAGCGGCAGATACCCGCCCGTGAGTCCCTTACTGAGCGCCATCAGGTCAGGCGTCACGCCTTCACGATCACACGCAAACATGCTTCCCGTCCGACCGAAACCTGTGGCCACTTCATCCGCGATCAGCAGGACCTCGTATCTTGTGCAGAGTTCCCGCACGCGTTTCAGGTATCCCGGAGGCTGGGTGATCATGCCTGCGGCCGCCTGGATCAGCGGTTCGATGATGAACCCTGCGAGCTCGTGTCCGTGTTCTCGTAGGATCCTTTCGATGGGGTCGAGGCAGGCAAGGCGGCAGGCGGGATACTTCAACGCCAGCGGACAGCGATAACAATACGGAGGCTCAGCCGCCTGCGTCGGAAACAGCAAGGGCCGGAATCGCGCATGAAACAGCTCGATGTTGCCGACGCTGACCGCTCCGATCGTGTCGCCATGATAGGCCAGATGCAAATGTAGAAATCGGTGTTTGGGTCCTGCCTCCGGTCGCCTCTGCTGCCAATACTGCACCGCCATTTTGAGCGCCACTTCAACGGCCGTCGACCCGTCGTCCGAGTAAAAGACGCGCGTGAGTCCTTTCGGAGCGAGGGCAATCAGCTGCCGCGCGAGACGAATGGCGGGTGGATTCGAGAGGCCGAGCAGCGTGGAGTGGGCGATCTGTTTACTTTGGGCCTTGAGCGCACGGTCGAGCGCGGGGTGTCGGTGGCCATGGAGATTGACCCAAATGGATGACGTGCCGTCCAAATACGTTCTCCCCTCGGTATCGATCAAGTACGGACCTTTTCCGCGCTCGATGATGATGGGCTCCTCCTGTTCCCACTCCTGCATCTGGGTAAAGGGATGCCACACATATTGCCGGTCCCAGTCACTCAACGAGGCCGCATTTTTTGTGTTGGTCATGGGAGTCGTGGTGCCGTGGTGCCGTTCCTGCGGGCGATGCCAGGAAAACCCAATGCTGGAGCGGGTGCGGCGCGGATTATACGAGGGGCTGTTTACTTTGACAACCCAGGGGGCAGTTACTATAATGAACCGGTTTTATTGACAAAATGAGCTAGGATTTGCAAAGCCTCATACGCAATTTCTCTATTATCGCCCATATCGATCACGGTAAATCAACCCTCGCTGACCGGTTCCTCGAAGCCACTGGTGCTGTGACGGCCCGTGAGGCCAAGGACCAGATTCTCGATGCGATGGATCTGGAGCGGGAGCGGGGGATTACCATCAAGGCCCATGCGGTGGCGATCCGTTACAAGGCCAGGGACGGGAACACCTACGCCCTGCACCTGATCGACACGCCGGGGCACGTCGACTTCACCTATGAGGTCTCGCGGAGCCTTGCGGCTTGCGAGGGGTCGCTGTTGCTGGTTGATGCGACGCAGGGCGTTCAGGCCCAAACCATCGCCAACGTGAATCTCGCGATGGCGAACAAACACGTGATTATTCCCGTCATCAATAAGATCGATCTGGCCAGCGCCGACGTGGAGAACACCAAGCATTCCATCTCCGAAGTGCTGATGCTGGATGCGAGCGATGCGATTCCCATCA
The DNA here is from genome assembly GCA_025935475.1 of Nitrospira sp. Classification (GTDB taxonomy): domain Bacteria; phylum Nitrospirota; class Nitrospiria; order Nitrospirales; family Nitrospiraceae; genus Nitrospira_C. Next base: position 8,152 of record JAICVE010000050.1, read on the forward strand.
GCGCCAAGGAGGGGCGTGGGGTTCCCGAGGTGCTCGAGGCCATCATCGAGCGGATTCCCCCACCGTCAGGCGATCCCCATGCGCCGTTGAAGGCGTTGATTTTCGATTCATGGTTCGACAACTACCAAGGCGTGATCGTCTTGACCCGGATCGTCGATGGCGTCGTTCGCCCGGGCATGAAAATCAAAGTCATGTCGAACGGCCGGACCTTCGAGGTCATGGAAGTCGGTCATTTCACGCCGAAACGGTTGAAGAAAACGGAACTGTTGACCGGAGAGGTGGGCTATCTGTGCGCCAACATGAAAGAGGTCGCCGATGTAAAAATTGGCGACACCATTACTGATGCTGTGCAGCCGACAGCTGCGCCGTTTCCGGGTTACAAGGAAGTGAAGCCTCTCGTCTTTTGCGGACTGTATTCCACCGATACATCAAAATACGAAGATTTGCGTGACGCCCTCATTAAACTGCGTCTCAATGATTCGTCGTTTGTCTACGAGCCGGAAACATCCCTGGCGCTTGGATTTGGGTTCCGTTGCGGGTTCCTGGGGTTGTTGCACATGGAAATCATTCAGGAGCGCCTCGAGCGCGAATACGGTCTGACGTTGATTACGACCGCGCCGACCGTCGTCTATCGCGTGACCACGACCAAGGGTGAGGTGGTGGAAGTCGACAATCCCGCGGAGCTGCCTCCGCCCAATAGCATCGAACGGTTTGAAGAGCCGTTCATTCTCGCCACGGTCATCACGCCCGAGCGCTACATGGGAGCGATTCTTCAATTGTGCCAGGAACGCCGGGGAACCCAGCGCAGCATTCACTTCCTCGATCCGACGCGCGTGATGATCAGCTATGAAATGCCGCTCAACGAGGTGATTTTGGATTTCTACGACAAGTTGAAGTCGAGGACGCAGGGATACGCGTCGCTGGATTATGAAGTGCTCGAGTATAGGAATTCTGATCTGGTCAAACTCGACATTCTCCTGAACGGCGAGGCCGTGGATGCCTTGTCCATCATTACACATGGAGAGCGGGCGTACGCACGCGGACGGCAGTTGGCCGAGAAAATGAAAGAGCTGATTCCCCGGCAGATGTTCGAGATCGCCATCCAAGCGGCGATCGGCAACAAGGTGATCGCCCGCGAGACCATCGGAGCGATGAAGAAGAATGTCACCGCCAAATGTTACGGCGGCGACATTACCCGCAAGCGCAAACTCCTCGAAAAACAAAAAGAAGGAAAGAAACGAATGAAAGCCGTCGGCAGCGTGGAAGTGCCTCAGGAAGCCTTCTTGGCCATCCTGAAAGTCGGTGAAGAATGAGCGTCGATCCCAACCTCCAGAGTACAGACGAGATTGCATCCCGAGCGCCGGAGGCGGCCACAGGAGAGGGCATGTCCAGCACTGTGCAGCCAGCCCGGAAGTCCGTATTCCGGGAATACGCGGAAGCCATCGTGGTGGCAATGCTGTTGGCCTTTGCCATTCGCGTGTTCGTTGTCCAGGCGTTCAAGATCCCATCCGGTTCGATGATTCCCACGCTGTTGATCGGCGACCACATCCTGGTAAGCAAGCTCGCCTACGGCATTCAATGGCCGAGCGATTGTAAATTCCAGGTCACGTTCCCGCCGGTCAATTGCTACGCCTCCCATGCGGTAATCGAGTTCGGAAAACCGCAGCGAGGCGACATCATCGTGTTCAGGTTTCCGGAGGACGAGGAGAAGGATTTCATCAAGCGGATCGTCGGCGTCCCAGGGGACACGGTTCAGATCAAGAACAAAGTGGTGTTGGTCAACGGGTCACCGCTGGACGACAAGGCATACACGCAGCGTATTGACTCGGGTGTGATCGATGGGACGATCAATCCGCGGGATAACTTCGGTCCCGTCACAGTGCCTTCCGAGTCCTATTTCGTCATGGGAGATAACCGCGACCAGAGCTTGGACAGCCGGTTTTGGGGATTCGTGCGCGAAGAAAAGATCCGGGGAAAAGCCTTCCGTATTTATTGGTCATGGAGCGGCCAAGGGCAATGGAAGGAGTGGGTTAGATGGGCGCGGTTCGGCAAGGCGATTCAGTGAGCAGACCGGCGCGTGACTCGACGACAATAGCGGGCTCATCCAGCCGCCAAGATAAGCCGTCAGCCAGCAGCCTTCGGCGCCATATTCAGCGATTCCCTCAGGCTTCGGTGCTCGTCATCGGTGATTTAATTCTTGACCATTATGTGTGGGGACGAGTAACCCGGATTTCACCGGAAGCGCCCGTGCCCGTCGTGCACGTCGAGTCGGAATCCGTGCGCCTCGGCGGAGCCGCTAACGTCTTCAACAACATCCTGGCGCTCGGAGGAAAGGCCGACTTGTGCGGCATGATCGGCGCGGATGAGGCCGGGCGCCTGCTGCTCAAGGAGTTGGGGACGAAACGGGCAGGCCGCGGCGGCATCGTCACTGATACTGACCGGCCGACGATCAAGAAATCGAGAGTCATCGCACACAATCAGCAGGTGGTGCGCTATGACGTCGAGCGCAAAGGGGAGATCAAGCCACAGTTGCAAAAGCGAATCTTGCGCTATGTTGAATCGCGCCTCCGCGAACTCACCTGTCTGGTGGTATCGGATTACGCCAAAGGGGTGGTGACGGCAGGAATCATGGCAGATCTGGTCCGTCTTGCGGCGCTGCGTAAGGTGCCGGTCATCGTCGATCCCAAAGTCGAGCATTTTGGCTTCTACAAGGGGGTCACGGTCATTACGCCCAATCATTTGGAAGCGACCCAGGCAGCGGGACTCCATGGGGAGGGAGATCAGACAATCCAAGAAGCCGGAGAAACGATCCGCCAACGGCTGGGGTGCCAGTCGGTGCTGATCACGCGAGGGGAGAAGGGCATGAGCCTCTTTGAAGGCCACAACGAGGCCTGGCACATTCCCGCGCAGGCTCGGCAGGTCTACGATGTCACCGGCGCCGGCGATACCGTCGTCGGCACCCTGGCCCTGGCGCTTTCGGCCGGCGCTTCGATGCGTGAGGCGGCGACCTTGGCCAATCATGCGGCGGGCATCGTTGTGGGAATGGTCGGCACGGCCACCGTGACCACCAAGCAGCTTTCTGAAGCGCTGGGAGACTAGGCAGGATGTTGAAAATGCCCTGCAGTTCGTTCTCGCGTCGCTCAGAGGCTCGACGTGATAATGGAGCCTTTAAGGAGGTCGAAGGCGGTTGTGGATTTATCCGTTCGCCAGGACAGCACGAGTGGCGAATGGTTCACACGAAGTGCGGTATGTACCTCCTCGCCTCATTGCTCGCTGCAGCCTTGCCGCAGGGCGTTTTGAACATCCTGCGAGGCCATGATGGCATTTGAGCAACCGAGTTCGAAGCCGAAACCGGATGTGACGGTCGTGATTCCGGCGCGCTACGCGTCGTCCAGATTTCCTGGCAAGCCCATCGCCATGCTCGATCGAAAACCGATCATTCAACACGTGTATGAGCAGGCAGCGGCCTGCCGTGCAGTGTCCGAGGTGGTGGTTGCCACAGATGACGAACGGATCCGGCGAACTGTGGAGGAGTTTGGAGGGCAGGCAGTGTTGACCAGCGGTGATTTTCGGAGTGGCACCGATCGGGTTGCCAGTGTGGCCCGATCGCGGCCCGGCCGGTTTTTCTTGAATTTGCAGGGAGATGAAATTCCGGCGGATCCTGAGCTGCTGAGAGATCTGATCGAGCCCTTCGTCGAATCCGGCGCCGAGATGGGGACCCTGAAGCGAGCCCTGCACACCGCCGAGGACCTGCAGAACCCGGCGGTCGTCAAGGTGGTCACCGACCGGCAGGGCTACATGACCAAGATCGTCGA
>JAICVE010000443.1 GCA_025935475.1 Nitrospira sp.
AGCCTCCGAGCGCGACGAGGGGTTACGGGGTCTGTGGAGAAGATGGCTGGTTTCTCGTCGCGACGAAAGGCAGCCATAGGCAGTTCAAACATGGCACTAAGCCCGGACGCGTGACCGTCGCAGGCAAACCCAGCGACGACTTGCCTCCTGGCACTTTGAATAGTATCTTTAAGCAGGCCGGTTGGAAAAAAGGAGCGCCATAACATGCGATACGCCGTTGTGATCGAGAAAGCTCCATCAAACTATGCGGCTTATGTCCCGGACCTACCGGGCTGCATTGCCACCGGAGCCAGCGTGGGAGAAACCGAAACCCTCATTCGCGAAGCTATCGAGTTCCATTTGGAAGGCCTCAAAGCAGATGGTCTTCCCATTCCTCTTCCTAGTAGTCACGTTGAATACGTCGACGTTCCTGCCTGATCCTCCCTGGGCGGCGGCCTTTCTTATTCTTCTTCTTAATAGCCGATGCTTAATCGTTCTTCTTTGGCAAGGCTATGGTACACTCCCGCATGCCTGAAGCTGACCGCTCAGCACCAATTAACCACCCCCTCGCCACAAAGCCATCCAAGCCTCTCAAGACAAGAACGCCATCCAACAACGACAGCGTCTCGCTTAAAAGACACCAAATGGTGGGATGGTACGATCCGCCTCAGCTGCTGCGCACAGCAGGACAAGTCGTCACGTCGACGATCTTCGGGCGGCACGCAGATTACCGGCTAATCGAAGCGCTCTATGATGATCCAGATGATTTGCCAGATGATGACCCAACACACTTCATCATTGACTACTCGCAGCACAAGGAATTTTGGTTGGATTACGTTGCCGATTTAGGGGAAGGCTGGAACTCCACCTATGCCGTCGCCTACCACAGCAGTCGCCCCAAGCTTGACCTCAACTGGGAAAAGAACCTGTATGTGACAGTTCGTGGTCACGTGATTCTCTTTGGTGGCGATGAAGTGTATCCCACCGCCAGTCGGTCGGCCTACAAGGAGCGGACATTCCATCCGTATGAGTGCGCTTACAATGGCGACAAGGCCCGCCCCGATATGTTTGCCATACCTGGAAACCATGACTGGTATGACAGCTTAGTGGCCTTCACACGGTATTTTATCGACAAGGATGAGATTGCTGGATTTCAGACCCCTCAGCTACGCAGTTACTTTGCGATGAAGCTTCCGCACGGCTGGTGGCTCTTAGCGCTGGACACGCAACTCACGTCATACATCGATGGCCCACAGGTAAAATATTTCCAGCTGGTCGCCAAACAGATCCCGGATGGGGACAGCATTATCCTGTGCAATGCCGAACCGACGTGGTTCTATGAGGCACAGTACCAGCGGTACGACCCCAATGTGAATGACCGAAATCTTGACTTTGTGGAGAAGGAGATCCTCAAAGGGAAATCCGTTCAGGTGTTTCTGGCCGGAGACCTTCATCACTACCGCCGACACGAAGCGCAGGATGGGACCCAAAAAATTATTGCCGGAGGAGGAGGCGCATTTCTCCATCCGACCCATGGCTGGAAGATGAATGACCTGGTAGAAACATTACCGCCTACGCAGGCTGATGCTGCGAGGACATTTCATCATAAAGCCAGTTGGCCGAACCCCACAGTGTCACGACTACTCTCCCTCCGTAATGGTCTTTTTCCTCTTGTGAATTGGAAATTCGGTATCGTACCGGCCAGTCTGTACTTATTGACGGCATGGTCCGTCATGGCTAAGGTCGGCGACACCTCCGACGTGACTGAAGCGGCGTCGCGTGTTCTAGAAAAATTGCTGCTCACGCCATTCCCGATCTTTTGGACGGCCGTGCTCTTTCTAGGATTTTTCCTTTTCACGGATACGTATGTGAAATGGTACCGCTGGACCGCAGGAACGATGCACGCTGTGTCGCACATTGCGGCCACATTTTTCATCGGCTGGGGCGCTTCATATTTCGCCATGACGACATTGGGATTGCGCTATCAAACTCCCGAACAGCTTCTGTTGACCGGATCGTTAATTGTTTTGGGTGGATGGATCGTGGGTTCACTTCTGCTTGGCATCTATCTGTTGCTTTCGCTCAATGTATTCGGACGACATATGAACGAGGCATTTTCCTCGTTGCGCATTGAGGATTGGAAACATTTTCTTCGATTGCACATTGATGAAGGAGGACGTCTGACAATTTTTCCCATTGGCATCCAACGCGTGCCGCAGGTGTGGAAAGAGAACACCCAAGACGGTCCTCGATTTGAAAGCGACGACCCAAGGGCAACTCAACCCGAACTGATCGAGGCCCCGATCATACTAAGACATCGAAACAAGCACGCGTGTTGATCCACAACTGACTGGTTGTCTTCACGCTATGAGACCGTGCTTCCACCAACACTGGCCGCGCGGCCTGTTTTAGGGGGCGCGGCCCCTTTCCAGAGCTAGCTCCGGATTAGGTATTGAATCCCTTCTTACCGTTTGCAGAATCTAAATAGATTCAGCTTAGAAGCAGTTACGCGTCTCGTGTTGAGCAGTCTCTCGCGCCATATCAACATCGAAGTCCCCGACGTATAAGGTAAAACCTTACAAAGTTTCAACC
>JAICVE010000452.1 GCA_025935475.1 Nitrospira sp.
CTCTCTATCTTCGCAATGAGGACAAAAGTGGCTACGTCCTTTCGACCGCCCTTGGCCAGGAGACACACCGGCTACAGGGTCTGAGTTTTAAAAAGGATGACGCACTCGTGCGGCACTTGTTGCAGGCGCAGACCATCGTGCTTCGGGAGGAGATAGAAATTCACCATGAGCGTCGAGCGACGGACCCTGTCTTGGGAGCACTCAAAGCGATGGAAGCCGAAGCGTGTATTCCACTCATCAATAAAGGCAGCCTGATAGGTTTCTGCAACCTAGGAAGCTGTACAAAACTCAAGATGTCTTCAGCCGAGGACATCCATTTATTGGCCACCTTGGGACAGAATGCGGCGATCGCACTGGATAACGCCCTTCTGTATGAGGACCTGAAGCGTTCACAAAAGCTTATACAGCGCGCCGACCGGCTCCGTTCATTGGAAATTATCGCTGGAGGGTTTGCCCATGAGATTCGAAACCCTCTTACTTCCATAAAAACCTTTATTGAGCTAGCACCTCTGCGACGAGACGATGCGTATTTCATGGATGAGTTTAGCTCCGTCGTCAAGGATGACGTATCGCGGATTGAACGATTGATTCATGAAATATTGGGTTATGCGCGCTATATGGAGCCCAAGTTTGGTGAAGAGAATATCAACGACATCGTCATGTCATGTATTCTGTTTATGCAGGTCAAGGCGGAAAAGGAAGGGATCCATATTTCGCAGGACCTTGCGGACAACCTGCCGACTATGCGGCTGGACCGTCAGCAAATAAAGCAGGCCTTCCTGAATTTATTTCTGAATGCCATGGATGCGATCACGGCGGCCGCTGGGGGAAGAATTCGTGTCACAACTCGTCTTCTGAACAAGCCAGACGGTTGCCCTCGGGTGCATATCGAAATCGCTGACAACGGCTCCGGCATCTCGTCAAACGATCTAGAACACATCTTTGATCCCTTTTTCACTACGAAACACAAGAGTGATGAGCATGAGGGTACAGGACTCGGTTTGGTCATCGTCCACCAAATTGTTGAGCAGCATAGCGGACACATTGAAGTTGAGAGCCAAGCCGGGCGAGGCACTACGTTCGTCATCAGTCTGCCGGTCAACCCAGAATCCAAAGCTTCTTCGCCATAGCTGGACCTATCAGACCAGCTTCCATGTTGGCATGATCAACTTCCGGGTGAACTTCTAAAAGTCAGAGCGTTGTTTCAGAAGACCGCATGTTGCGCAGGAAAGTCTTCATTGCGGATAGTGATTGAGTGTTGATGACATCCCCCACGTCCAGCCCACCTTTTTGTGCGACGTTCACTCCCAATGTCATGTTGTCCAATTCGTTCACTGCATGAGCATCGGGATTAATGCTGAACTTGATACCTTGTGCTTTCGCGATCCGCACATCGCGCCAGTCTAAATCCAAGCGGTGCCGGCTGCCGTTAATCTCCAAGACCTTGCCATATTCCCTGGCCGCGTCCATGACTTGTCTCATATCCAGCCGGTAGCCAGAACGAGAGAGCAGCAGACGGCCTGTGGGGTGGCCGAACATGGTCACATAGGGATTGGACAAGGCGCGGCAGACTCGTCGGGTCTGATCGGCTTCAGAGAGATTGAATCGACTGTGCACAGACGCGATCACGAAATCGAATTGGCTCAGCAGTTCGTCGCCATAATCCATGGTTCCGTCAGGCAGGATATCGGCTTCAATGCCTCTGAAAATATGGATGTCCGGATACTTCTCTTGTACGGTCTCGATTTCAGCCCATTGCTGGCGGATGCGAGCCTCTTTCAATCCATTTGCGTAAAACGCCGATTGGCTATGATCAGATATTCCAACGTAGCGATACCCTCGATGCCGGGCCGCGGCCACCATCTCCTCTACGGTTGCCGCGCCGTCCGAGTAATCCGTATGGAAATGAAAGAAACCCGCAATCTGACGTGGTTCGATCAACTGCGGTGGTTCGTGGGTCGTGTGGACTTCAAGCTCACCTCGACCTTCGCGTAGCTCAGGAGGAATGAAGGGGAGACCGGCTGCAGCATAGATGCCCGTTTCACTTTGTTTCTGCACCCGTGCCCGAACCTTGTCCCACGTATCGAGGCCCTGCGTTGCGAATCGTAGGAGGACCTGTTCGAGATGCTCCTCAGATCCGGTGGCTTGTAACAGATGAAAGTCCTGTTCCGTAGAAGCAGCCAGTGTGATGCGTATCGGTAATCCTGTTGGAGATGTCGCCGTCACGAGCGTAGATTCCGCCGATGCGACGTCACTGACATTGGGAATGGCTTGAAGTCCGGTGATGAACTGGGCTGATTTCCGACCCTTTGGCCAGGTCACCACGAAATGCAAGGCATTGATGACCTCCATCTTGCGCCGAAGTGCGCCTGCGATGCGGACTCGCTCTACTCCATCGAGCCTCTTCATGTCCTTCTCCAGCTTGGACGCTTCTGCGACTACATTGGCGTACA
>JAICVE010000409.1 GCA_025935475.1 Nitrospira sp.
GTTGGCCGCCCAGCTACAAGAGGAGGGAGCGAAGTCGTTTGTGAAGTCGTGGAATGAACTCCTGGCAGTAATCTCGTCCAAGAGCGCAGTCCTTGCGAAGGCGAGCTAGGGCCAGGAGCGCCATCGCAACACGTCGCATGACAACAAAGGAGTCCTTATGCAAATCGGCATGATTGGTCTTGGGAGAATGGGCGCGAATATGGTGCGGCGGCTGCTGCGGGGTGGCCAACAGTGCGTGGTGTTTGACAGGTCGCCGAAAGCCGTGGAGGAGGTCGTCAAAGAGAAGGCCATTGCGGCATCGTCTCTTGCGGATTTGGTGAAGCGGCTGGAGAAACCTCGGGCCGTCTGGTTGATGGTCCCCGCGGCTGTGGTGGATACCATGATCGCCGACCTTCTGCCGCATCTTGAAGCGGACGACGTGCTCATCGACGGGGGAAACTCTTATTACGTGGACGATATCCGGCGCGCGAAGGAACTCGCCACGAAGCGCATTACCTATGTCGACGTAGGGACGAGCGGAGGTGTGTGGGGGCTGGACCGTGGCTACTGCATGATGATTGGCGGTCCCAAGCCGGTGGTGCAACATCTCGATCCGATCTTTTCGACGCTCGCACCCGGTGCGGGGAACATCCCCCGCACGCCGGAACGAGAGAACGTGGGCGGCACCGCCGAACAGGGCTACCTGCATTGCGGGCCGGCCGGCGCCGGCCATTTTGTGAAAATGGTTCACAATGGGATCGAGTACGGTTTGATGGCAGCCTATGCCGAAGGGTTGGGCATCTTGCGCGCCGCCAACGTCGGCAAGAAGCAGCATGAGATCGATGCCGAGACGACGCCCCTGCGCAACCCAGAACATTATCAATTTGATTTCAATCTCCGGGATATTGCGGAAGTGTGGCGACGCGGTAGCGTCATTGCCTCGTGGTTGCTGGATCTCACGGCAGCCAGCTTGGTGAAGGACCCCGATCTGTCCCAATTCAGCGGCCGGGTGTCCGACTCAGGCGAGGGCCGATGGACGGTGAAGGCGGCGATCGACGAGGCCGTGCCGATCCCTGTGCTCTCCGCCGCCCTGTACCAACGCTTCGCCTCCCGCGGTGAGGCGGACTACGCGGACCGGATCCTGTCGGCGATGCGTTTCGGGTTCGGCGGGCACGTGGAAGTGGCCGGGAAGAAGTAAGGGGCCAGGGAAAAAGGAGAGTGACAATGAGCGAGTCTCATTCGGACGCGCTGGTCTTCTTCGGCGCCACCGGCGACTTGGCCTACAAGAAAATCTTCCCATCGCTGCAAACTTTGGTGAAACGCGGCCGCCTCGACGTGCCGGTCGTCGGCGTCGCCAAGGCGGGCTGGACGCTTGAACAGCTCCGGGCCCGGGCGCTCAAGAGTCTCACGGAACACGGCGGTGTCGATGCCGCGGCGTTCGAGCGGCTGAGTGGGCTCCTGCGGTACGTAGACGGCGACTACAAAGATCCCGCCACCTTTCAGGCGATCCGCAAAGCGCTGGACGGGGCCTCGCGACCGACGCATTACCTGGCCATCCCGCCGGTCCTCTTCGGAACGGTCATCGAGCAATTGGCACACTCGGGCTCGGCGCACGGCGCTCGCGTCGTCGTCGAGAAGCCGTTCGGCACCGATCTGAGCTCAGCGCAGAGCCTCAACGCGATCCTCCTGAAGCACTTCGATGAACCGGCGATCTTCCGTATCGATCATTATCTCGGGAAGCGGCCCGTGCATAACATGATCTTCTTCCGTTTCTCGAACTCGTTCTTGGAGGCATTCTGGAACCGCCATCTCGTGGAGAGCGTGCAGATCACGATGGCCGAGGACTTCGGCGTACAAGGCCGGGGAGCCTTCTATGACGGCACCGGCGCCATTCGCGACGTCGTGCAAAATCATATGTTCCAAGTCATGGCCTATTTGACCATGGAGGCCCCGGTGAGGACGGACAGCGAGTCGGTCAGGGACGAAAAGGTCAAGATTCTCAAGGCCATTCCTCCCCTTCAACCCTCAGACGTCGTCCGCGGGCAATTTCGCGGGTATCGGCAAGAGAAGGGCGTGGCGTCGGACTCGCAAATGGAAACCTTTGCCGCACTGCGGCTGCACATCAACTCGTGGCGCTGGCATGGCGTGCCCTTCTACATCCGCGTCGGCAAGTGCCTGCCGGTGACCTGTACGGAGATCATTGTCCACCTCCGACGGCCTCCGGCGGTGTTTGCCAACTGCTGCCCCCCGCCGAACTATTTCCGGTTCAGGATCAGTCCCGAGGTGACCATCGCGTTCGGCACGACGGTCATGGATGCCGAGGAAAAGATGATCGGGCAAACCGTGGAAATGGTGGCGAGCCATTGGCCCGGCACCGACGACATGGACGCGTATGCCCGGGTTCTCGGCGACGCGTTGGCCGGCGACGCCACGTTGTTCGCCCGGGAGGACTATGTGGAAGAAGCCTGGCGCATCGTGGATCCTATCCTGAAAGCGCAGACTCCTGTGTATGAATATGAACCGAACACCTGGGGCCCGTCAGAGGTCAACCACATGGTGTCGCCTGCCGGAGGCTGGCAGGACCCGGTCATGACCAGATGAGAGTGAACGAAGAAAGCAGCTCGCGACGGACGAACTCACGGCGCTAGCGCATCCGCGTCGCACGGAACTCACCTTCGAGCTTCCAGGTGTGCCCATCTGGATTCAGCGCTTCGCCGGTCCAGCGGAAGGCATTGGGCGTAATCTCTGAGAACATCCATCGCGTGGGCGTCCCATCCGGACGAACCCCGACCTGCACAACATTCTTCCCGCTCCAGCGACCGATCTGCTCCTCCCGATGATCTCCTGCCGGATTGATCCAGGTGATACGCCACGCCTGAATCGAAGAGTCCCACACGCGGAGAGTCGTGCCATACATA
>JAICVE010000316.1 GCA_025935475.1 Nitrospira sp.
ATCGATGACCCGGCCGCCAACGACGTTCCCAGCCTTGTCCTTGGCGGCCACTTCGTCCAAGCTGCCCCAACTCCCAACGTCGGACCACTTGAAGGCGACCGGAACCATGGCCGCCTTGTCAGACCGTTCCATGACCCCGTTGTCTATTGAGATGGACGGCAACCCGCGATACGTGTCATCGATGATGCTCCGCGGAGCCTTCTGCTCCATCAAGCGGCCAATGTGATCAATCCCCCGCGCAAGCGCTGGCTGATGGCGGCGGATCTCTTCAAGAATCGTCGCGGCGCGCCAGACGAACATCCCGCTGTTCCAATAATAATCGCCTGACTTGAGATATTGCGCCGCTTTGACGGCATCGGGCTTTTCGACGAAGCGGCCTACGCGATAGCCCTTGAGCGTTCCTCGTTTACCCAGCACTCTTTTGTGGTCCGGCTTGATGTAGCCATAGCCGGTTTCTGGCCTGATCGGCTTGATCCCGAAGGTGACCAATAGACCCTGCTGAGCCATCTCGGCTGCCAAAGCTACCGCGGCATCAAACTCCTTCTGCCCTTTGACAATGTGGTCGGCCGGCACCACCAACATAACCGCATCAGGATCCCGTCGCACCAGTTCGAGAGCCACCAGCGCAATAGCCGGCGCCGTATTCCGCCCTTCCGGCTCGAGTACAAAATTATCTTTCAATGCATCCTTCCATCCACTGAGCTGCACCCGGATGGATTCGGCTTGAGGCGGATTCGTGGAGATCATGACGCGCTCCGGGGGGGCTCCGGTCACGACCCGTCGCATGGTCTGTTGGATCAAGGTTTCGTCGCCGATGATCTTCAACAATTGCTTCGGAAACAGCTGCCGGCTCAGCGGCCAGAACCGCGTGCCGCTGCCCCCCGCCATAATCACCGGAAACACGGTTGGCCTGTTCATTGGGTTTTACCCCCGATCGCACTGACCGATTTGTGCTGCGCCTCAAGAATCATTTCGATGATTTCGCGCACGGCTCCCTCGCCGCCTTTCTTTGAACAGACATAGTCGACGACCGCGGCCGCCTGAGGCATGCCATCCGCGGGCGTGGCGGAGAAACCGACCGCCTCCAAGGTGGTGACATCGTTCACGTCGTCTCCAATGTAGGCCACTTCTTCCATGGAAAGCCCAAGACGTTCCACCATCTCACGGACCAGGGCCAGCTTGTCCATGACGCCCTGGTGCACCTCCGGAATCATGAGCTTTTCTCCCCTCCGCGCCACCAGTTTCGTCCGCTCCTGTGTCACGATGGCGGTGACAATGCCTGCCCGCTGCAGGAGCTTGATGCCCATGCCGTCGCGGGTGTTGAATTTCTTCAGCTCCTCCCCGGATTCCGAATAGTACATGCCGGCATCCGTCAATACGCCGTCCACATCGGTGGCGAAAAGACGGATCCGTTTCAGAGTCGATGCCAAAGCGTTTCCCGGGCGCTTTCTGGAAGCCATAGGGCTCTTGATCCCTCTGTTGGGTCTGCTCTAAAGCCATCTTACTGGCTCAGGAGCACAGTTCAAAACAAAAAATGAGGGGGTGCTCAGTCAAGCGGGCGAGAGCGGATGGGAGACGCGTTTCATGAATCTGGAGAGGGCTTCCTGCCAATGGGGCAGTGGGGAGGACTGCATCGCAAAACGGTTTTGAGAAAGCACCGAATAGGCGGGCCGTTTCGCCGGCCTCCCGGCTTGGGCCGTCGTGATCGGCCGGACCACCGGCTTCACCGCCGTCTGACTGGCAATTGCTTGAGCAAATTCATACCAGGAGCAATCGCCGCTGTTGGTCACGTGACAGATCCCCCGAAGATCACTCGTGGCGAGCTGCTTGAGCGCATGAGCCAGATCTTCGACATAGGTCGGACAGCCTCGCTGGTCGGCGACAATATCGAGCACCGGCCGCTCCTCTGCCAGCCGCATGATCGTCTTGACAAAATTGTTGCCATCATGACCGAACAACCAGGCAGTCCGCACCACGAGACCATCCGGACAGAGCGTCAACACCGCCTGCTCGCCTTCGTACTTTGAGAGGCCATACTGATTGAGCGGATGAGGCTGGTCCTCCTCATGGTACGGGCTCGTCTTCATCCCATCAAAGACATAGTCGGTGGACAGATAGACGAGGCGAGCCTTGACGGCTTTTGCCGCCTGCGCCACCCACCTCGTCCCTTGCGCATTGACAGCATGAGCTTGCTCGGGATCACGTTCAGCCTGATCCACGTTGGTATAGGCCCCGACATGCAGGATGATGTCGGGGTTCGCCCGTCTGATCTCGTCTTCGCAGGCGGGTTTCGTGAGATCAAACTCTGGCAGGTCTTTTAGAACGAGGTCTTCATCTGCCAGGATCCGCTTTAATGCGCTCCCCAACTGCCCCTCTGATCCTGTGATCACGATCCGCATGACGGCTATGCCGAAGACCCTTCCCTCAGACGTTTCCCGTACATCGCTTCGTAGTAGGCACGGAACTCTCCCGATTTGATCGGGCGCCACCACGACTCATGCTTTCGATACCACTCCACCGTGGTCTTGAGCCCGTCATCGAAGGGGACCGTGGGCTGCCAGCCTATTTTGGTCAGTTTCCGTGAATCGACGGCATAGCGCCGGTCATGACCTGGCCGGTCTTCGACAAATCGGATCAGAGACTTCGGTTTTCCCAACAACGATAAGAGCTGTTCGGCCACAGCGAGGTTTTCCCGCTCATTGCCTCCGCCGATGTTATAGATCTGTCCAGGCTCGCCGTCGCTGAGGACTCGCTCAATCGCGGCGCAGTGATCTTCAACCGCCAACCAGTCTCGCCGCTGGCAACCGTCGCCGTACAGTGGCAAGGGCTGATCGTCTATCGCGTTCGTCACGAACAACGGGATGAATTTTTCAGGATACTGGTTGGGCCCATAGGTGTTGCTGCCCCGCGTCACCATTACAGGGAACCGATAAGTGGTCCAAAAGCTCAAAGTCAGCAGGTCACCCCCCGCTTTGCTGGCCGAATAAGGGCTCCTTGGAACGAGCCGGTCCTCTTCGGTGGACGTTCCGGTCTCCACCGATCCGTACACCTCGTCCGTGCTCACCTGGACGAATCGTTTTACGCCGGCCCGGCGCGCTTCTTCGAGCAGAACCCCGGTTCCTACGACATCGGTGTTGGCAAAACTGCCTGGGTCCAGAATGGATCGGTCGACGTGCGTCTCTGCCGCAGCATTGATCACACCCTCGATGCGGTGCTCTTCCAACAGTCGTTTGACGAGCGCTTGATCGGCGATGTCGCCATGGAAAAATCGGTATCGAGCATGACTATTGAGATCGTGCGTATTCGCGGGATTGCCGGAATACTTAAGCGCATCGAGGTTTACGACCTGATGGCCGCCCTGGACCACCAACCGCCGAACGAGATGCGATCCGATGAATCCCGCCCCGCCGGTGACGAGGAGTTTCATGAATACATCCCCATGGGCCTGACCAACCAATTGGTCATTCGTTCATCCAACGGATCATGATAGTACATTTGGCTCACTGTAGACCCGTTCCGCATAATGAGAACCCGAAACAAACAGTGCGTTTGCTCCAGCAACGTTATGACGAAGGGGACAATTGACAAATCGTCCGCATGCGGATCCGATACACATTCTATGCGAATTGAGCGGCGTCTTCATCAGGACGGCGAGAAGGAACTCTAGTCGCACATAAGTTAAAAGAAGGTCCATTGGGATGATCCATATTTTCAAAACTGATCTTTTTAAGGGGCTAAACTTTTTAGCTATTTTACGTTTTTTGC
>JAICVE010000266.1 GCA_025935475.1 Nitrospira sp.
AGCCAATTGCCAATCGCTGACGCCTCTGCGGCCTCTGCTGCCCTTCCTCTTGTGCTTAGTCCGATTTCCTTAAAAAATTACGCAGGCCAGTGCGGCTTTGAAGCGCCGGCCTGGTTGGCTCAAGCCAAGAGGGGAGGCCGAATCGGTGCCCAGCGCGCCAACGAAATGCTCTCCTTCATGGACGCGGAAAAACGTCCCTACGTTCATTTGCTCGACGGTGGGCTCTCGGACAATCTCGCGCTCCGAGGAATTATCGAAGGCAGCGGTCTGCAAGGATCATTTGAAAAGTTACTCGTTATGGCCCGCGTGAAGAATGTGAAGAAATTGGTGATTCTCGCCGTCAATGCCGAAACATCCCCTGATGTCCTCGAATTCCGTAGCGACCACGTCCCTGTCATCTCCAAAGCGATGAGCTCCATGATCGATATTCCGATCAACCGGTATTCGTTTGATACGACCACGCTCATTAGTATGGGAGTGGAGAAGTGGAAAGCGGAGCTAAAAGCAAAACCAAGAGGTCCGGACAGTCCCTGGGCGAAGGAGGCGGAGATTTATTTCATCAACGCCAGCTTAAGTGAAATTGAGGATCCCGACGAGCGTGTGTCGCTGATGAAAATCCCGACCACATTGTATCTGAACGATGAACAGATTGACCGGCTGGTCATGGCGGCGTCCAAGCTCATCCGCGGCAGCAAGGAGTTTCAGAGGCTGATGAAGGATATCAGGGCTCCCACCGATGGTTCAGTGACGGCGCTTCAGAATCGGACACTTGATAAGGGGCAGACAAGACATTAACAGGTATGAAGTCAGTGGTTCGGGGGCCGGTCACCTGCCGCTTCCCATGCCCTGTTACTTTTGACAGTTCCAGACGCCGGCGAATGGTGATATGCATGCCGCTCGCTCAAGCGGAAAGTAGAGGTGTGTGAGTTTCAACTGAAAGGATGCATCATGACGATCAGGTTGATTTTGTGTGTATTTACCGGAATTTTCCTTCTGGCGGTTCCCGCCTTTGCCGAGCCGGTCTCAGATACGAACATGGAGATCCTGAAGGAAAAACTCAAAGCGGACAAGAAATTGTTGATCGCCAGCAACATGGAACTGGCCGATGCCGAAGCCAAACAGTTCTGGCCTATGTACGAGGACTATCAAAAAGATCTTGAAGGCATCAACAAGCAGCTTGCGCAAACGATCAAGGAGTATGCGGATGCCTTCAACAAGGGGACGATTTCAAATGACACGGCAAAGAAGCTGCTCAACGAAGCACTCACGGTCGAGGAGCAGGAGGTCAAGTTGAAACGCGCCAATGCCGAGAAGCTTGGCAAGGTGCTACCCGCGAACAAGGTGGCCCGCTATATCCAATTGGAAACGAAAATCCGGTCCCTGATCAAATTCGAGATGGCGCAACAGATTCCGCTGGTCTATTAGACCCAAACAGCGAGACGCCGGGCCGTTGTCTTCCATGCGCAAAGCGGGGGCGACTTGCCGCGTCATCGATGGACACGATGGCGAAAGAGGAGCGTATGTCTGAAGCTGATTCCGCCGGGCTACCGGTCCTGCAACAGGTTTTTCATCCTTCCGATTTTACGCCCGCCAGCGAGGTGGCGTTTATCCACGCGCTGAAAGCGGCGTTGGTCGCCAAAGCGGAGTTGACCATTCTGCATGTTTCCCCCAAGCATGAATTAGAGTGGATGGAATTTCCCGGCGTCCGATCGACGCTGGAACGCTGGGGACTCCTGCCCAAGAACAGTTCCCCGGCAGACGTGCTCAAGCTCGGCATCAACGTCAAAAAGGTTCAGGCCAAGCACAACGATCCCGTGGAATCTGTCACGAACTATTTGAGTACGCACAACACGGATCTGATCGTTCTGGCCACCGACCAGCAGAAGGGACGGGTGCTGTGGCTGAGCAAGTCGATCGCCGCTCCCATTGCGCGTAAGTCCCGCCAAATGACACTGTTCATCCCCAAAGGCGTTGAAGGATTCGTGTCAGCCCGGGATGGATCCATTTCGCTCACGAGCATTCTGATCCCCGTGGCGGAGGCCCCGCCAGCGCAGCCCGCGATTCACGCGGCCGCACGAATGGCCCGCCGGTTGAACTGCTCATCAGGAGTATTCACAATTCTTCATGTCGGAGAAAAAACGGCCATGCCTCAGGTTCAGTTTCCGGATCTGTCTGGTTGGAGTTGGAACACCGTGGTCCAGTCAGGCGACGTCGTCGACGTCATCAACGAAACAGCAGCGGCAGTCAAAGCCGGACTGATCGTCCTGACGACAGAGGGGCGAAATGGGTTTCTCGATGCGCTGCGTGGAAGCCATAGCGAACGAATTCTTCAGCGAACTCCCTGTCCGCTGCTGGTGATTCCTGCGAGCGGCTTCATGGCCTCTGTCGTCTAGGGGGCACTGCCCGCAGTAAGCATCCCGCATGAACAAGATGTCGCGATCAACATCCCTACAGAACATGAGTCTGGTACTCATGCTCGTATGGGTGACAGGGTGCTTGGGTACAATTTATAGCTGGCAGGTTCGAACCACTTCCACACGATTGCCGCCATCGTTCGATCCGGCAGCGCTCGGACAAGAACCGGTCGCCGTTTTTGGAGCGCTCGCAATGCCCGGACTCCACGGGAATGAGATGCCGCTGGATCTTCTGCTCGGAGAAGTCCTGCGGAAAGTCGCACCTCAAATACAGGTCCTCAGCTCGCGACACAGCATGTCCCAAATCAATCAACAGGGTCTGGCGTCGGAATATACGCAGATGCGGGTGGATGCAGAGCTGAGCTATATCCTCAATCGTGAATCCTTAAAAAGAATCGGATCCGCGCTCGGCGCTCGTTATGTGTTCCAACCCCGCCTGGCTGCCTTTGCCCAAATTATGACCGACCGCTGGACCTTTCCTGGCTTCGGTGTCCTGCTCATGCAAACTCGGTCGAGCGACCTGCGGGTGTCGCTTCAGCTGTGGGATGCAAAGACCGGTGAACTGCTGTGGGTTTCGATGGCCGAAGGGACTCTGCAGAGTGAAGCTGCGTCGAGAGACTACGTGTACTTTGAGGATGCGGCACGGGTGGCGTTGGGCGGCATGATCGCAGACCTGTTGAACCAGAAGACCGCGTCCACCTACACGCCACTGAACAAGCTTTTGGACCAATTAATCGAGATACCATCGCCTGAAGCGAAGTCCGATGGGACGAAGACAGCCGCTCCCCCGAGTCAGTGATGTATGAAGACCGCTGGTCGACCTGGGAATGGCGTCGAAAGCACGTTTTGTGATGTAGACCTGGAAGCAGCAATAGCATTGTGCTAGATTTTTCTCGCTCGATTTTTGAGGCCATAGAGGTGAGGTCCATGCAAGCATTTTTTCGACGGTCGATGGCAGTGCTCGCTCTCTCTTGCCTCGCAATGAGCCCTGCCTGTGAAACGACGGATCGTTCCGAGCCGCCGCAATGGGTGCAGTTCCCCATTACCGACGTCTCGGAGGTTGCGGGAAAATGGGACGGTCTCATGCGCCGAATACCGCCCGATCGAAGGGACGACTGGGTCACGGTTACCATCGGCTCTGATGGAAAATATGAGTTCAGTAGCCTACGAACCATCGGAATTTTCACCGGCCATGGTGAGTTTGCCCTCAACGAGGGAAGATTAGTCTCGAAATCCGAACGAGGGACCGTCGAAGCCGTCCTCTATCAGGATGGTACCCACCGCATGCTCAAGGCCAAAGGCCGCGCCTCTGATGGCACGGAATACACGGCCGAGGTGAAACCAGCCAGATGAACGCTACCACACGATTCACCACGTACGACCGATCGGGAGAAACGACTATGATGATTCGCGCTCTGACGTTGGCTCGACAGCCTGTGAAGAATCTCTCTCTAGTGATACTGCTGGCAGCGGCAGCCGGCGCCTGCTCGATTAATCCTGTCAGCAACCTTCCAGAGGTCACTCTCATCACCGTCGAACAAGAGAAGAAAATTGGCGAAGAGGAATCGAAGAAGGTTGAGCAAGAAATGGGCTTGCTCGATGACGCCGCTTTGACGGGTTATGTTGACGCGATTGGCCAACGGCTTGTCAAGGAATCGCCACGCCACGACCTTCCCCACAAATTCCATGTCGTGGATATGGTCGAGCCGAACGCCTTTGCGCTTCCCGGCGGCTATGTGTACGTCACGCGCGGGTTACTGGCGTTGGTCAATACTGAAGACGAGTTGGCCGGGGTAGTCGGCCATGAAATTGGGCACGTGGCTGCGAGGCATACGGTCCAGAGGATATCCCGCCAAGGGCCGTTCGCGCTCATCACCAATCTCGTGTCCGGCGTGACCGGCTTTTTTGTTCCCGTCGTCGGAAATATTGTCGGAGGGGTGGGCAATTTCGCCCAGAGTCTCGTGTTTTCTCCGTATAGCCGGTCCCAGGAGAGTCAGGCGGATGAAGTCGGACAGGAGATGGCGGCCAAGGCCGGCTGGGATCCCGTCGGACTCGCCACCTTTTTGGCCACCCTGGGGCGTGAGGAAGCGCTGTTAAGCGATGGCCCACGCAAGCCCAGCTTCTTCGACTCCCATCCTGCCACGCCGGATCGAGTCAAGAATACGACGAAGCATGCGAAGGGTCTCACACAGGCCAAGCGCGAGCCAATTTCGCCTTCGCATGACGCCTTCCTTGCGAGGCTTGACG
>JAICVE010000080.1 GCA_025935475.1 Nitrospira sp.
AGTGCCTCTCTTAAGCCCGGATCGAGGATTCTTCGGCTCGCGGCCGCTGGATCCGCTGCCGTTGCCGCTGGCGTGGGTCTGACAACCGGCCTTGAGTACCTGCTGGGACTGAACTTCTTCGGAATCGATCAATGGCTATTTCATGAGCCGCTTGAGACCGTTGGCCCTTGGATCCCCGGCCGCATGGGCATCAACACGGCCATCTGCTTTCTCCTTCTCGGCGTCGCTCTTCTTCTTAAGGTCGGTGCGGTTGCTCGTCATGAGGCGCTGTCGGACGGCTGTACGTTGGGTGCCATGCTATTGGCGTTCATGGCGTTTCTTGGCTATCTCTACAGGGAGCAATTTCTGTACGGCGCAGGACAGTATACGCCGATGGCCCTCCACACTGCGCTCACGCTATTGCTTGTTTGCGCCGGCACCCTTGCTCTGCATCCTGGGAACGGGATCATGGGAGTTCTGACCAGCGATCATCTGGGCGGGTACATGCTCAGAAGATTGCTGCCCGTGGTGCTGATCGTCCTTCCCATCCTCGGCTGGATCCGGTTGTATGGCGAACGGCGAGGTTTTTATGGCGCCGCAATGGGCGTCGCAATCTTTGCCACGGGAGCCACCGTCACGATGGCCGGCCTGTTGGGGTGGATCGCCCGTTCGGTCAATGAGGCCGATCAGGCGCGCCGGCAGAGTGACCGGTTATTTTCCGCCTTTATGGATAATCTGCCGGCGCTGGCATGGATCAAGGATGTGCAGGGGCGGTACCTGTATCTCAACGAAGCCTTTACCAAGGCGTTCGGCGTGGACTTCGAACAATGGCGGTACAAAGCGGATCATGACGTGCTGCCGGCCTCCACGGCCATGCAGTTCGAAGCCAACGATGCGCGAGTGATGAAGACTCATAAAGCCGTGGTGACGGTCGAAACAGCCCCCTACGCAGACGGTATGCACGAACGTCTCGTGAGCAAATTCCCGATCATCGACGAAGCAGGCCATCTCGACCTGCTCGGGGGCGTTGCGGTGGATCTCACGGACCGGAAGAGGATCGAGACAGCGCTGCGCGAAAGCGAGGAGCGATTCCGGGAGGTGACTGAGCATATCCAAGAAGTGTTCTGGCTGAGCGACACGCTCAAAAACGAGGTCCTCTACATCAGTCCTGCCTACGAGTCGATTTGGGGACGATCCTGCGAAAGTTTGTATCGCGTCCCGCGATCCTGGCTCGAGGCGATACATGCGGAGGACCGCGAACGGGTCCTGCAGGCTGCGTTGACCAAACAGATGGCAGGGACCTACGACGAAGAATACCGCATCGTGAGGCCCGACGGGTCCATGCGTTGGATTCGGGATCGGGCGTTTCCCATCCACGACAGTGCGGGAGCCGTGTGGCGCATCGCCGGCATTGCCGACGACATTACCGACCGCAAAAACACCGAGGAAGAGTTGGAGCGGATTCGCCATGAGCTCGAGCGCCGAGTGGACGAACGCACCGCTGCGCTCCAAGCCAGTCAAGAGCGTTTGGAGATGGCCTTTCACGGCGCAGGGCTCGCCTCCTGGGATTGGAATATCGGGACGGGAGCGTTTTCGTTCAATGAGCGTTGGGCACAGTTGCGGGGATTCGGCGCGCTGGAACCGGTGCCCCATATCTCGTCCTGTATGGACGGCCTTCATCCGGACGATCAGTCCTTGGTCGAGTGGAATCTGAAGGCCTGTCTCGCGGGGCAGACCCCCGAATTTGAAGCCGAGATGCGCGTCCGCACCAAGGCAAACGAGTGGACATGGATTCTGAATCGCGGACGAGTGATCGAACGCGACGAGCAGGGGACGCCAGTCCGTATGGCCGGCATCGAGATCGACATTACCGCCAGGAAGCGCACGGAAGCGGCTTTACGGGAAAGTGAGGCGCGGTACAGCTCACTCGTGTCGCAGGCCACCGACATTATTTATACCGCCGGCCCTGACGGCCGGTTCACGTTCGTCAATGCCGCCGCCTGCGCCATGATGGGGTATGAAGAGCCGGAACTGCTGGGCAAGCATTACCTCGAGTTGATCCGTGAGGATGTCCGTCCGAAGGCTCAGCAGTTCTATAGGAAGCAACTGCTGGCGCAGATCCCCAGCACGTACTATGAATTTCCCGCCATGACCAAGGGCGGAGAAGAGATGTGGTTCGGTCAGCACGTCCGGTTGCGCCTTGTGGAGGGCCGCGTGGTTGGCGTGGAAGCCATCACACGCGACATCACGGCCCGGAAGGTGGCGGAAGAGGCGTTGAAGGAGCGGGCGAAGTGCGCGGCATTCGCCGCGGAAGTCAGCCTGATCTTAAATCACGAGGAGCCGCTCGACAGCTTGCTGCAGCGTTGTACGGATGCGGCGGTGGAGCATCTCGGGGCGGCCTTCACGCGTGTGTGGCTGCTCAAGCCTGGTGATCTTTGCGCCGAATGCCACAAGGCGTCCTGGTGTCGTGACCGGACCATGTGCCTTCATCTGCACGCCAGTTCCGGTCTCTCAACCAATCTGAACGGAGAATACCGCCGTGTGCCGTTGGGCGCGCTGAAAATCGGCCGCATTGCCCAAGGCGATGGCTCGCTCTTCACCAATGACATCCTGCGCGACGATCGGTTGCCCAACAAGGCTTGGATGCGCGAGCACGGTCTCCGGTCGTTCGCAGGCTTTGCGTTGATGGTGGAAAACCAGGTCTTCGGCGTCCTCGGTCTGTTCAGCCGCGACACCATTTCGGAACCCATGCGTCAAACCATCGAATCGGTCTGCAACGGCCTGGCGGCCTCGATCGCGCGCAAGGAGGCCGTGGATGCTTTACAGGCCAGTGAACTGCGGACACGCGCCATCGTTGAATCCGCCTTGGATGCAGTGGTGACGATGGACGAACGGGGAATCATCACCGGCTGGAATTCGCAGGCGGAGTCGATGTTCGGCTATCGAGAACAGGAAATCGGCGGGCGATTGCTGAGTGACACGATCCTGCCGCAGCGCTATCGCGAGGCGCATACCACCGGCCTGCAGCGGTTCCTGTCCTCAGGCCATGGTCCCATTCTCAACCGACGGGTGGAGCTTTCCGCTCTGCACAGAGACGGACGGGAGTTCCCGATTGAATTGTCCGTCACCGCCCTGGCCATCGAAGGTCGCAAGGTTTTCAGCGCGTTTCTCCGCGACATCAGCGAGCGTAAGCAGGCTGAACGGGCATTGAAAGAGACCTACGAGCAGCTCAGGGACTTGACGCGACGATTGACCGAAGCCGAGGAAATCGAACGCAAGCGGCTGGCGCGGGAACTCCATGACGAATTTGGCCAGGCGCTGACCGGCCTGAAATTTGATGTCGCCTGGTTGACGAAGGAATTGTCCCGGTCGATCAAAGGCACGGCGGTTGCCGCGATGAAGTCGAAAGCCGTTGGCATGTCCCAAGCCATCGACGGCTTGATTCAATCTGTGCGCGCCACGGCGGCCTCATTGCGGCCGGGCGTGCTCGACGACTTGGGGCTTGTCGCCGCCTTGGAGTGGCTCGCCACATCGT
Organism: Nitrospira sp.; assembly: GCA_025935475.1. GTDB lineage: Bacteria > Nitrospirota > Nitrospiria > Nitrospirales > Nitrospiraceae > Nitrospira_C. Next base: position 3,515 of record JAICVE010000080.1, read on the forward strand.
TCCAGGAACGCACAGGGCTCCCTTGCGAATTCACCATCGAGCCGTCCCTCCGGGACGCGCCGGTGGAAGTGGCACTGGCAACCACCGTGTTTCGCGGCGCTCAGGAACTACTCACCAACGTCATGCGGCATGCGCACGCGTCAAAGGCGGAGATAGGCCTCACGGTCGAGCATGATCAACTGGTGTTGAGTATTCGTGATGACGGTCGAGGGTTGCGCCCGGAACAATGGAAGGAAGGTCACTCATTCGGCCTGCGCGGTTTGCACGAGCGTGTCAAACTCGTTGGCGGCGCCGTGAAAATCGTGAGTGCGCCGGACACGGGGACAGCGGTGACCGTATCGCTGCCCATGAAACATGAGAATGCGTCACTCGCCAAAGAGCACCGTTAAACGCGCTCGTAAACGCGCTCGTTTTCAACTTTCTGCCTTAACAAAAAGCTTGTAGGACGAGTCCTACGCGTAAATTATTATGTTCCATTTCTCGTCGGATTTCGCTACAGTGTCGGCCGAAACGCTCACCGATCGTGGCTGGCACATTACGCCCGATGCTGTCGAACCAATCTGCCCATCCTTCGCAATCTCCGATCGAATCACCGAGTCCTCAAGGCGCAATGCTGAAAATTCTTCTCGTCGACGATCATGCGATCGTCCGAGTCGGACTCAAACAGATGCTGGCCGATGCATTTGCGCAGCTTGAGGTCACCGAGGTCGGGACCGGTCAAGAAGCGTTGGCGAAAGCCCAAGAGGCGTCGTGGGATCTGGTGGTTCTCGATATCAATCTTCCCGATACGAACGGTCTCGATGTACTCAAGAAATTGAAAACGCTTAGCACGGGGCTGCCGGTTGTCGTACTCAGTTTCCACCCCGAAGAGCAGTATGCCGTCAGGGCGCTGAAGAGCGGAGCCTCCGCGTATGTGACGAAGGATACTGCTCCCCAGGAATTGGCGACTGCGATCAAGACCGTTCTTGCGGGCCGTCAATACGTCACCCCGACGCTCGCCGAGCGGTTGGAAGCGATGCCGCTTCACGCAGCCGGAAAACCGTTGCATACCCTGCTCTCGGACCGCGAATTACAAGTGCTGTCGATGATCGGAGGAGGAAAGTCAGTGACGGAAATCGCGGTGGCGCTCGATCTGAGCGTCAAGACGGTCAGCACCTACCGCATGCGACTGTTATCGAAACTGCAGTTAAAGACGACGTCCGCGCTGATCCGTTACGCGCTCACCCACCATTTGTAAGCAATCCCAACATCGCAACTTTGAGATCTCAGGGAGCATGGTGTTGGAGCCAGACTGGCTTTCTCCATTTGAGATTTGACATCTGAGATCTTCTCGGCCCGTTGCATCCCGCAGAATCTGACGGTACAGTGTGATCACCAGAGATTGCCACGGTGCTGTACCGGTCCGGTCAATCTGGGAGGAACGGTGGTCACACACAATAAGCGGCTTCTGGCGGGACTCCTGCTCTGGTACGTTGTGCTTTCTCTCTGGACCGCGTATGAGCCGACCGACCGACAGTTCTGGATGCTTTCCAGCATCCTTCCGGGTCTCTTAGTGCTTGTGCTCGTGGGTACGCATCGGTACGTGCCTCTGTCACCTGCCTCCTACGTCTTGATCACGATGTTCCTGAGCCTGCATACGATCGGTGTACGATACACTTACGCGGGCGTTCCTGCAGGAGCGTGGCTGGAGTATGCGGTGCCGCTCGGGCGGAATCAGTACGATCGCATCGTCCACTTTTGTTTCGGCTTTCTTCTGACCTATCCCATCGAGGAACTGTTCCGGCTGACCGTGCCGCTTCGCGGTTGGCTCCTCTACTATCTTCCTGTCATGACAGTCCTTGGCCTCAGCGGTCTCTGGGAAATCATCGAATCGTGGGTGGCCCGCATGGTCCATCCGGAGCTCGGCATCACCTATTTGGGGTCTCAGGGAGACGTGTGGGATGCGCAAAAAGACATGGCCGCCGCACTGTACGGGGCACTGCTGTGCGTGGGACTGCTGCTCCTGTATCGGAGACCTCGTCCTCGATTCTCACGCTCGGTCGCCCATTCGCCGCGCTGAGCGCCATCGGGATTGGTTGTGAAGAGGACCAAGCTGCTCTTGGGGCTGTTGGCGTGGTACGGTCTGCTCTGGACCGTGCTCGCCATTGCGCCGCGCGATCGGCAGGATTGGCTGCTCGAAAATCTTCTGGCGCTCGCTGCTGTCGTCACGCTTGTCGCTACCTACCGCCGGTTTCAATTCTCGACGCCGTCGTATCTCCTGATGACGGCCTTTCTCAGCCTCCACGCGGTCGGTGCACACTATACCTACGCGGAAGTCCCGTTCGGCTTTTGGTTGCAGGAGGTGTTCGGGCTCTCGCGTAATCCGTTCGATCGGTTGGTCCACTTCGCCTACGGGTTGCTGCTTGTCTATCCCTTGCGCGAGATCTTGATCCGGCTGGCCGGCGTGGGGGGCCTTTGGTCGTACTATCTTCCCGTCAGCGGCATGCTCGCTCAAAGCGGGTTCTTCGAAATTGTGGAGGCGGTCGTCGCCCAGATCGTGAGCCCGGAGTTGGGCGCTGCCTATCTCGGGACGCAAGGAGACGAATGGGATGCCCAGAAGGACATGATCGCAGCCTTAACGGGTGCCTGCTTGTGCATGGCACTGGTAGTGCTTTCAGCGCGCGCCGGATGGAATGGCGATTTCAGGTCAAAGATATGAGAGGGCCGGCGCCCATGAACAGGGCCGGCCCCGATGCGGCCAGGTTACTTTTTCGCGATCTCGAGCAGCTCCACTTCGAACACTAACGTCGCACCAGGCTTGATCGTCGGAGGTGAGCCGCGATCGCCATAGGCAATAGCCGACGGGCACACCAGTTTGCTCTTCCCGCCGACCTTCATAAGCTGCAGGCCTTCCGTCCAACACTTGATGACCTGATTGAGCGGGAAGGTGGCCGGCTCGCCACGTTTGACGGAACTGTCAAACACGGTGCCGTCGATAAGGGTACCGTGGTAATGCACCTTGACGGTATCGGTGGCTTTTGGCTGCTCGCCCTTGCCTTCTTTAATGCTGGTCACGATGGCGCCGGATTCGGTTTTCTTCGCGCCAGGCTCGGCCGCCGCCTTGGTGAGGAACGCCGTCCCGGCCTTCTTCTCAACATCAGCCTGTGCTGCCGCCCGCGTTTGCTGAACCTGATTGACCTTGGGCCCATAGGTCTGGAGGTCTACCTTCGGGGTCTTCTTGAGGACGCCGTCGGTCATGCCGGCTCTCACGAAATCCAGCTCGGACTCAGTGAGCGCAAACGGCGCGAGGGATTGGCTGATGATCAAGCCAAGGGCATACATGGTTTTCTGATCGTCGGTGGAGGGATCGGCCGCGCCGGCGGTTCCCGTCGACGTACCGCTCAGCACGACGATCATCATGAAGATTATCGCGATGCGCATGCAAACATCCTTTCTGCTTAAGAGATCGAAAGGGCGACTCCGTGCCCATTCGTACAGTAAGCCATCGGAGCTGGCGGGCTCAAGACAATTATTTGCTGGTTGCGCGTTCGCCCGTGCAACGGTACACTGCGCTCCCAGCCTCAGTCCACACGTCGACTCCTGAATGGTTCTGACCTTCGTCATCCTCTATCTGCTGATCTCTGTCGGCGTCGGCCTCCTTGCGGCGACACGCGTGCATAGCGCCAAGGATTTCGCGGTGGCCGGACGGAGTCTTCCGGTTCCCATTGTCATGGCGACGGTGTTCGCGACATGGTTCGGCGCCGAAGCGGTGATGGGGATTTCGGCGACCTTTGCCAAAGAAGGCCTGCGCGGCGTGGTCGCCGATCCGTTCGGATCGAGTCTTTGTCTCGTCCTTGCCGGACTGTTCTTCGCGCCGCGATTCTACCGACTCAATCTTTGGACGGTGGGCGACTATTACCGGCTCCGCTACGACCGCCGTGTGGAAGTGTTGTGCACACTGTGCATTGTCGCATCGTATCTGGGATGGGTCGCGGCACAGTTCAAAGTCCTCGGGCTGGTCTTGAACGTCGTCACGCAGGGGGCGGTGAGTCAATCAGTCGGGATGATGATCGGTGCCATGATTGTCCTGACCTATACGACGTTCGGCGGCATGTTTTCCGTGGCGATCCTCGATTTCGTCCAGCTTTCGGTCATCGTCGGCGGACTCCTGTATATCGCCAGCGTGTTGAGCGATGCGACGGGCGGCGTCGGCGCAGTGATCAGCCATGCGAGAGCCGCGGGAAGGCTCGAGTTCTTTCCTCCTCCGTCGCTGAAGGCCTGGATTCCTTTTGTCGGCGCCGGCGTGACCATGATGCTGGGGTCCATTCCACAGCAAGACGTCTTTCAGCGCATCACCAGCGCTAAGGACGAACAAACGGCCGTCCGCGGTTCACTCTTGGGCGCTGCGCTGTATTTCGTCTTCTGTTTCGTGCCGATGTTCATCGCGTATTCGGCCCTGATGATTGATCCTGTGAAATTTGGATCTTTGCTTGAAAGTGACGCTCAGCTGGTCTTGCCGACCTTGATCGTCGAACATACTCCGTTGCTCGCGCAGGTGATGTTTTTCGGCGCGGTGCTCTCGGCCGTGATGAGTTGTTCCAGCGCGACCTTGCTCGCGCCGTCAGTCCTCCTTAGCGAAAACGTCATCCGTGGCGCAATCCCGCAGATGGACGAAAAGGGACTGCTGACCACGATGCGGATGGTGCTGGTTGGCTTTGCCGCTGTCGTCCTGGCGATTGCGCTGACCTCCGATTCCAGCATTTATCGGTTGGTGGTCAATACCTACAAAGTGACGCTCGTGGCGGCGTTTGTCCCGCTGTTTGCCGGTCTCTTTTGGAAACGGGCCACGATACAGGGCGCGCTGTGTGCGATTGCCGCGGGGTTGGCGACCTGGCTTGGAGCAGAATGCCTCAGCGCCGAGCAGGCCGTCGTGCCCCCACAACTGGCCGGCCTCGCGGCGGCGGCTCTCGGCATGATCATCGGTTCGTACCTGTCAGAGCCCAGTGCCACACCACGGTCGTAATTCCTCGGCGTGATCGCTTTCTCGCGTGCGCTGTCGTATGCTGAAGAAAATGCCGCTGCTTCATCGCTTCCTGCGTTCCCCCTGGGTTTTCCGATCCCTGTGGCTGCTCGCTGCGAGTTTCTTGCTGATCATGGCGGGACTTTTGGCCTACGGAGCCTACCTGGCCACCTTTCTCGAACTGCCACGGAGCGAAGATCATCCGCCTCTGCGGCTGTACACGGCTCCCTTCCAATTGAAAACGGGTCTTTCGCTGAAGACGACACGCCTGCCAGAGCGGTTGCAGCGATTGGGCTATCGGCCGGTGAGTGACATGGTCGCGTCGGCGGGCGATTATCATCTCACCCCTGAGGCCCTCACGATCTTTCTGCACGCGCAGCCTGAGGCCTTTGTGAAGGCCAACGTCGTCACGCTTGACCTGCAGGAAGGCCTCGTGACGCAAGTGCTCTCGGAGCCGGACCGCACGCCGATTTTTCCGGTCTTTCTCGAGCCTGAACTGATTAGCGGCTTGCGTGGCGCCTCGCGCCAGGTCAGGGAATGGATTCCACTGGCTCGAATACCTGACCGGTTGGTGGAGGCAATCTTGGCGGTGGAGGACCGGCGGTTTTTCTCGCATGTTGGTATCGACCCCGTGGCGGTGGGGCGGGCGGTGTGGCGGAATCTGACGAAGGGCGGGGTCGTTCAGGGCGGCAGCACGATCACTCAACAGTTGGCAAAGAATCTCTTCTATTCACCGGCTCGGACATTCATCCGAAAAGTGAAGGAAGCGCTGGCCGCGATCGTGTTGGAGTCGAAATACAGGAAGCCCGAGATCCTAGAGTCGTATCTCAATGAAATTTACCTCGGCCAAGCGGGGTTTGTCTCGATCTACGGGGTGGGGGAGGCGGCTCATCGATACTTCGGCAAGAGCTTGGACGAACTGACCACGGGCGAGATCGCCATGATCGCGGGACTCATCAAAGGTCCGAACACCTTCGCGCCCACGAAACACCGCGAGCTGGCCCAACAGCGTCGTGATGTCGTGCTTCGTGTGTTACGCGACCAAGGCAAGGTCACTGAGGAGGAGTGGAAAAACGCGGTGAACGAACCGGTTCGGGTGGTTCCGTCGGACGATGCCTTGGCCGAGGCGCCCTATTTCGTCGATACCGTCCTCCGGCAAGTCGAGGAGGCCGTTGGGACGCCGCTACCGGAAGGCCTGCGCATTGACAGCACGCTCGATTCGCTTCTGCAGCAGTCGGCGACGGAAGGCTTGGAACAGGGA
>JAICVE010000535.1 GCA_025935475.1 Nitrospira sp.
GATCACCCTGACTTCACGTACTCGAATCTCGCGGTTCACCCGCAGTTTGGGAACGATAGGCCACCTCTCATGATGTAGGTGAAAGATGCTGCCGCTGCACGTCAGTCTTGAGCAGATCTAATGCACCGGCGACGGTCATGGTGCCGAGGTTGGCGCCGCTGCGTCCTCTGACGGACAGCGTGCCGGCCTGCACTTCCCGGTCGCCGACGACGAACATAAACGGGACCTTCGCCTTTTCCGCTTCACGGATCTTGAGCCCGATCTTCTCATTGCGGAGATCGGCGTCGACTCGGAAGCCTGCCGCCTTCATCTGCGCCACAACCTGGGTCACGAATTCGTGCTGGTGGTCCGTGATCGCAATGACCACGGCCTGCACGGGGGCCAACCAGGTGGGAAACGCCCCGCCATAATGCTCGATCAGAATGCCGAAGAACCGCTCGATCGATCCCATTAAGGCCCGGTGGATCATGATGGGCCGGTGACTCTTTCCGTCCTCTCCGATGTAGTGCATGTCGAAGCGTTCGGGATTGTTGAAGTCGATCTGGACGGTCGAGCATTGCCAGGAACGGCCCAAGGCATCCTTGATCTTGATGTCAATTTTCGGACCGTAAAACGCACCTCCACCAGGGTCAAGGTGGAAGGCAATGTTGCGGCTCTTGAGGGCCGCCTCCAATGCGCTTGTCGCGAGCGTCCAGTGCTCTTCGGCTCCCACCGACTCCTTCGGTCTGGTGGAGAGAAACACCTCGAATTCATTGAATCCGAACGTGCGCAGAATGAAAAATGTAAAATCCAGCACGCGGCTGACTTCGGTTTCGATTTGATCGGGCCGACAAAATAAATGGGCATCGTCCTGCGTGAACCCGCGCACGCGCAATAGTCCCTGGAGCACTCCTGTCCGCTCGTAGCGATAGACCGTTCCCAGCTCACCGTAGCGGATCGGCAGGTCGCGGTAGCTCCGCAGATGCGACTTGTAAATCATGATGTGATAGGGGCAGTTCATCGGCTTCAGCTGGTACTCGCTGCCCTCCACTTTCATCGGCGCGAACATGTTCTCGCGGTAATAATCGACATGCCCGCTGGTCTTCCACAAGTCCAGCCGGGCGACATGCGGAGAATAGACCAGCTCGTATCCATCCTTCAGGTGCTGCTCCCGCCAAAAATTTTCGATCAGCAGCCGGATCGCAGCGCCTTTCGGATGCCAAAGAACCAAGCCGGGTCCGATTTCGTCCTGGACGGAAATGAGGTCCAGCTCCTTCCCGACCTTGCGATGATCACGACGTTTGATTTCCTCCAGTCGGGCCAGGTGCGCAGTGAGCTCCGCCTCGGTCGGAAACGACGTCCCGTAAATTCGTTGGAGCATCGGATTGCGTTCATCTCCGCGCCAATAGGCCCCTGCTGTCGTCAGCAGTTTAAAAGCTCCCACGTGGCCGGTCGAAGGCAGGTGTGGTCCTCGGCAAAGATCGACGAAATCCCCTTGGCTATACACGGAAATCGGCTCCCCATCC
>JAICVE010000126.1 GCA_025935475.1 Nitrospira sp.
ACGATCCTCGCCACCGCGCTCATCGACACCGGCTCGCGCATGGACGACGTGATCTACGAGGAGTTCAAGGGCACGGGCAACATGGAAGTCCACCTCGACCGTCGCTTGGCCGACAAGCGAATCTTCCCGGCCATTGATATCAGTCAATCCGGCACGAGAAAGGAAGAGTTGCTGGTGGACAAGGACCGCCTCAATAAGATGTGGATTTTGCGGAAGGTCCTCAGCCCGCTGGGCACCATGGAAGCCATGGAATTCTTGATGGACAAGGTGCATGGCACGAAAACCAATCAAGAATTCCTGCAATCGATGAACCGCTAAACTTGTATCTGTGGATCGAGACAGGGTAAAGTGAGACGCCTTCGAATAGGCGAAGGCGGAACGCTCTAATGCCAGGAGTGCGATCATGAAAAAGGGCATTCATCCGCTGTATCGAGAGGCGACGGTGCATTGCGCCTGCGGCAACAGCTACAAGACCAGGTCGACCGTCGGGGACATTAACGTCGATATTTGCTCCAGTTGCCATCCCTTTTTTACAGGCACGCAAAAGATCGTCGATACCGAAGGTCGGGTCGAACGGTTTAAGAAGAAGTACGCGAAGAAGGGCAAGTAGTCGGGACAAGCCAATATGTGAGAGACCCTGCTTCGCAGAGGCAGGGTCTCTTTTTTTGTGTCCGCAACGCGTGAGGAGATTGAGGTCTCGGAATGGATACGGGCTTGATGAAAAAGTGGGAAGCCTCGGCCAGCCGGTACGACGAGCTGACGAGCCAGCTCATGGACCCGTCCGTTATCAGCCAGCCGGCCCTCCTCGTCAAGCTGACCAAGGAGCGCACGGAACTGGAAGCGGTCTCACAGCTGTTTTACCGGTATCAAGAAATCCTCAAGCAGCTGGACGAGGCGGCGCACATGCTGTCGGATCCCTCTGCCGGAGCCGAGCTTCACTCGTTGGCGAACGAAGAAACCGCGCAATTGAAGACCAACCGCGACGACCTCGAGCGACAGGTGTTGGAGCATCTCACGCCGAAAGATCCGAGAGACGAGAAGAATCTCTTCTTGGAGATTCGAGCCGGAACCGGCGGGGATGAGGCAGCCTTGTTTGCAGGTGATCTCTTTCGCATGTATGCCAAATTTGCAGATCGGCACAAACTGAAAGTCGATATCGTCGAAGCGTCGGAAACCGGGAAGGGCGGCTATAAGACGCTTATCGCCGTCATCGAAGGCAAGGGTGGCTACGGACTCTTGAAATATGAGAGCGGTGTCCATCGCGTGCAGCGCGTGCCGGTGACGGAAGCCGCCGGTCGGATCCATACATCGACAGTCACCGTCGCCGTTATGCCCGAGGTCGATGAAGTCGACGTACAGATCGACCCGAAAGATTTGCGCATCGATACGTTTTGTTCTTCCGGCGCTGGCGGTCAGAGCGTCAACACGACCTATTCGGCCGTCCGCATCACCCATATCCCGACCGGCGTCGTGGTGTCCTGCCAGGACGAGCGGTCGCAATTAAAGAATCGTACGAAGGCCATGCGGACGCTGCGTGCCAGAATCGTCGAGGCCGAGCGCGAGAAGCAAGAAGCTGAAATCGCCCAAACCCGCAAAGCGCAAGTCGGAACCGGCGATCGTAGTGAAAAAATTCGCACCTACAATTTTCCGCAAAACCGTGTGACCGACCATCGCGTCGGATTAACGCTGCACAAATTGGAGCAGGTGCTCGAAGGCGATATGGATGAGTTTGTCGAGGCATTGCGTGCCCAACGTGATCATGCGGCGGCCACGGAGGTCTCATGACACCGCATACTGCCGTCGGTCACCAGCCCGACCAGCGCACCCTGGTATCCGTGATGGTGGATGCTCGACGGCGACTCCTTGCCGCCGGAGTTGAAGCTGCGGACCGCGAAGCACGATGGCTCATCTGGCATGCGCTCGGTCTGACCGGTTCAAGCCCCCTCGTCGACTCCGCACGTCCGCTGGACAGATACGAGCTGGCGAAGGTTGATGCCTACGTCGCTCGGAGGGCTCTCCGGGAACCGCTGCAGTACATTCTAGGAACTCAGGAATTTTGCGGGCTCGAATTCGATGTGAACCCCGCCGTGCTGATTCCCCGTCCTGAAACGGAGCTGCTGGTGCAGGAAGTGATTCGTCGCCTGCCTCGAGGCGGTTGTCCCACGCTCGTCGATGTCGGCACGGGATCCGGTTGTGTGGCCGTAACGCTCGCACGAGCCCTCCCGAGCGCAAGGATCTACGCCACTGACCTTTCCGTGCAGGCGCTGGAGACAGCCAAACGCAATGCCCTCCGCCACGGCGTCGATTCAGCTATCTGCTGGCTCGAAGGCGACTTGTTGGCGTCGCTTGCCGGCGGAGCCTGCGACGTCGCGGTGACTGCGATTGTGGCTAACCCACCCTACATTCGCGAATCTGAATGGAGCGGTCTGCAGCCGGAAGTCAGCGGCTACGAGCCTCGGATGGCACTGGTCGCAGGAGCCACAGGCACTGAACTTCATGAACGGCTCCTTAACGAGGCGGCTTCGTTTCTCGCTCCCGGAGGACTGTTGGCCATGGAGTTGGGACAGGGTCAGAGCGCCGATCTTCGCGCCAAGATCGAGACCATGCCTGTTTACGCCTCCGTAGAGATTCTGCCGGACGAGGCCGGGATCGATCGAATCGTGATCGTCGAGCGAGTTAGATGAGGGAGCCTCGACATGGATAAAATCGTTATTTCTGGAGGCATTCCGCTTTGCGGGGAGGTTGAGGTCAGTGGAGCAAAAAACTCTGCGCTACCCATCCTTGCGTCCACGATTCTCGGGGGTGGTGAGTGTGTCATCAGCAATCTGCCGCGGGTCGTCGATGTCGTCACCATGGGAAAACTCCTCGGCATGTTGGGCGCGGAAGTGCACCACGAAGGCAACAGAGCGGTCGTCAAGGCGGATGTGATTCGATCGACCCAGGCGCCCTACGAATTGGTGAAAACCATGCGCGCCTCAGTGCTCGTGCTGGGGCCGCTCGTCGCCCGATGGGGAGAAGCGGTCGTGTCGTTGCCAGGCGGGTGTGCGATCGGCTCCCGTCCTGTGAATTTACACCTGGCTGGATTGGCCAAATTGGGCGCAGAGGTGTCCATCGAGCACGGATACATCCGGGCAAAAGCCAAACGGCTGAAAGGCGCGCCCATTTATTGTGATGTGCCGACCGTGACAGGGACGGAAAATCTGATGATGGCGGCCTCCCTGGCTCAGGGTACGACGGTCATTGAGAATGCCGCGAAGGAACCCGAGATCGTCGACTTGGCGGACTTTCTCACGAAGCGCGGCGCGCGCATCTCTGGGGCCGGCACGGACATCATTACGGTCGAAGGTGTTCGCGAGCTGCGCGGAAGCGATCACGAGGTGATTCCGGACCGCATTGAAGCGGGCACCTATGTCGTGGCGGCAGCCATCACGAAAGGCGCCGTGTCGGTCGCTCGATGCCGCCCGGAGCATCTGGAACCGTTACTGAACAAGCTGGGAGAGGCTGGCGTGGCAATTGCCGTCGAAAAAGAACGGGTCCACATCGATGCAACGAAGTCCGTCCGATTGAAAGGCGTTGACGTCCGCACGCTGCCGTTTCCCGGGTTTCCCACCGACATGCAGGCGCAGATGGTAGCGCTGATGTCGGTAGCCGATGGCACGAGCATCATTACGGAAACGGTGTTCGAAAGCCGGTTCATGCACGTTGAGGAACTACGGCGTATGGGAGCGGACATCCGCGTTGAGGGTAACCGTGTTGTGGTGACGGGCCGGGATCGGCTGGCCGGCGCACCGGTCATGGCGTCAGATCTGCGCGCCAGCGCCGGTTTGGTATTGGCAGGCCTGGCTGCCGAAGGCACCACCGAGGTTCTGCGCGTGTATCATTTGGACCGCGGCTACGAGCGGATCGAAGAGAAGCTTCGCGCGCTCGGCGCCGTCATTGAGCGACGAAAAGGATAAACGATGCTGACCGTGGCCCTCTGCAAAGGCAAACTGATCGAGCCGACGCTCACATTGTTTGCGAAAGCCGGGTATGGCGCGGTTCAGCCTGTGGCCGATAGCCGGCGCCTGCTGCTTCCTTGTCCTGAAATCGGGATGACGTTCCTGATCGTCAGGCCCGCCGACGTGCCCACGTATGTGGAGCACGGAGCCGCCGACATCGGCATCGTCGGCAAGGATGTCTTGCTGGAGCAGGACAGCGACGTCTATGAGCCATTGGATTTGGGTTTCGGTGCGTGTAGAATTGCCGTCGCCGCTTTCCGAGGGCAAACAGCGTGCGACCGGCTCTCGTCAAAGATCCGCGTCGCGACCAAGTACCCGAAGATTACTGAACGCTACTTCAACCAGCGCGGTGTGCCGGTTGAAATCATCAAGCTCTACGGCTCGATTGAATTGGCGCCCATCGTCGGCCTGGCCGATCGCATCGTCGATCTGGTTGAAACCGGCAATACGCTCAAGGCGCACGGGCTGGTCGAGATCGAGTGCATTGCCCGGTCTACGGCCCGCTTGATTGTCAACAGAGCCAGTCTCAAATTGAAGCACCAGGCCATTGCGGAGTTACTAAAGAATCTCCGGCTGGCTTGCGCTTCTCCACAACCACCGTCCCGAACCGGGTCGGCGAGGCAGGTACGGGCGGCCGGCCGGAAAGAGAAGCGGACGCGCACATGAAGATTGTGACCTCCACTGACCGGGCGTTCGTTCCCACTCTGAAGAAGGTGGCAGCGCGTGGACGGGCGCAAGGCAGTGCGGTCGAAAAGCCGGTCAAAACGATCCTCCAGGCCGTGGAGCGGGGAGGTGACAAAGCGGTTCTTCGCTTCACCAAGCAATTCGACAAAGTCTCGCTCGCCCCTGATCAGATGAAAGTCACTCCTGAAGAAATCAAGGAGGCCTATTACCATATTCGCAAGGAGGAAGGGGATGCCCTGCGTTTTGCCGCGCAGCGGATCGAGGCCTTTCACGAGCGGCAGCGGACGAAAACCTGGATGTATCAGGATGGCTCGGCGACGCTGGGCCAGGTGGTTACCCCGATCGATGCGGTGGGCGTGTACGTGCCGGGGGGTAAGGCCGTCTATCCGTCGACGGTACTGATGAGCGCGATTCCGGCCAAAGTTGCGGGCGTACACCGCATCGTGATGTGCACACCGCCTCAGAAAGGCGGCGTCAATCCCTATCTGCTGATTGCGGCGGACATTGCCGGTGTGACAGAAATTTATCGGGTGGGAGGCGTGCAGGCTATCGGTGCCCTGGCCTTCGGCACCCAGACGATCGCGAGAGTTGACAAGATCGTGGGACCGGGTAACCTCTACGTCGCCACGGCGAAACGGATACTGTACGGGACCGTCGGCATCGACATGGTTGCGGGTCCCAGCGAGTTGCTCGTCGTGGCCGATGAGGGGGCCAAGCCCGCACACGTAGCGGCGGACTTGCTGTGCGAAGCCGAACATGACGAAGAGGCGCAGGTCTGGTTGGTGACGACCTCCGCATCGCTTGCCAAGGAGGCCGTCGATCTCGTCGAGCGCCAATTGAAGGGGCTGCAACGAGAAAAGATCGCGCGGAAATCGGTGGGCAGATATTCCGTCGTATTCGTTGTGCCGACGATGGATGAAGCGATCGATGTGGCCAACGAGATTGCGGCTGAGCACCTGACGCTTTCAGTGGACGAACCGTTCGACTATCTCGAACGCATACGGCACGCCGGGGCATTCTTCCTGGGCCGATATACGCCGCCCTCGGTGGCGGACTACATCGCCGGACCCAATCACGTCCTTCCGACCGGTGCGACGGCTCGATTTTTCTCGGCGCTGTCCATTCATGACTATACGAAGATCAGCAACATCGTGCATTATACGAAGGAAGAACTCAGCAAAGTGAAGGACCATCTTATTCGGCTTGCGCAGATTGAAGGATTCGACGCGCATGCCAAATCGGCTCAAAGCAGGTTCTCATGAAAAAAAACGGATCAGCACCTCGACAGGCGTCGTTGCACCGCGCGACGAAAGAAACCGATATTCGCGTCGAATGGACAATTGACGGGAGCGGGCAGGGAAAGATCGACACGGGCATCCGGTTTCTCGATCACATGCTCGAGTTGCTGGCGAAACACGGCTTCTTCGATCTCACCGTTCAGGCGAAGGGGGATCTCGACATCGACGAACACCACACGGTCGAAGACGTCGGGATCGTCATGGGCAAGGCGCTTCATCAGGCTTTGGGCGAGAAGGCGGGCATCAAGCGCTTTGGATTCTCTTCTGCGCCGTTGGATGAGACGCTGGCACAGGTCACGGTCGATCTCAGCGGCAGACCCTTTTTGATCTACAACGTGAATCTCCCTGATCGGAAGATCAAGGCGTTCGATCTCGGCCTATTCGAAGACTTTTTTCAGGCGTTCGTGACCCACGGAGGACTGAATCTGCACGTGAATCTCCTCTATGGCCGCAACCCTCATCACATTATGGAAGCCATTTTCAAAGCCACGGCCAAGGCCCTGGATCAGGCAACGATGCTGGACGAACGACTGGCAGGAAAGGTGCTCTCGACCAAGGGTATGTTGTAAGAGTAGGGCCTCCCTACGGGGACTTGGAGGAAACGGCGTCTCGGCGCGGTCGGGGTCGGCGGGTGAGAATGCGGGGGCAGGTTTCTCCATTGAGAAACCTGCCCTTTGTTTTTCGGGGTCAATAGGGCGAATAAGATAGGGAGTGGCAGGCTGACGCGGGTTGCGGTATTGTTACAGCCCTTCGAAGGAAGTGGCCATGATCGCGATTGTCGATTACGGAATGGGAAATCTGCGCAGCGTCTCGAAGGCGTTTGAGTCGGTCGGGCATCAGGCGGTTGTCACTCGAGACCCGGTCATAATCAAGAATGCCGGTCATGTCGTATTGCCAGGGGTTGGGGCTTTTGGTGATTGTATGGCGAACTTGGAACGATTGGATCTGGTCGAACCGATTCGATCCACGATTCACTCGGGCAAGCCGTTTTTGGGCATTTGTCTGGGTTTGCAACTCCTCTTTACTGAAAGCGAGGAATTTGGCATTCACAAGGGATTGAACATTATTCCCGGGAAAGTCAGGAGGTTCGCGCGCGACCACACGCTGAAGATTCCTCACATGGGCTGGAACCAAGTCCATGTCCAGCGAGACTGTCCTCTCTTCGGAGATATCCCGAACGGCTCCGATTGGTACTTTGTGCATTCCTATTTCGTCGATCCGGCTGACCCTGTCGTGACAGCCACGACCACGACCTACGGCGTGCCGTTTGTGTCGACGATCTGGAAGGATAATATCGTCGCCTGCCAGTTCCACCCCGAAAAGAGCCAATCCGTGGGTTTGCGGTTGATCAAGAATTTTGGAGCATGGCATGGATAACCGTGCATGGGACCAAGGCTGGTGTTATACGCTGGCGATTGCGTCGCTGTTGATGGGCGGAATCGCCTGCAGCGGCCCCAAGGTAACAACGCAGACCTCCAAGGAGTTGCCCCGCTATCAGATCCGGACCGTCGCCTTGATTCCGTTTACGAGTCTGGGAACACCACAAATGCGGGATCCGGCCGACATGTATCTGTCCGCACCGCAAAGCGTGAAGGGTTCCGATATCTCGCTGGGCGTACCTCCCAGCGTCGAGGGCCAATGGAAGCAGA
>JAICVE010000374.1 GCA_025935475.1 Nitrospira sp.
CCATGTCGGAATGGGCGGTCAGATAGACGATGGGAATGTTCCGGAAGGCTTGAATGCGTTCGGCGGTCTTGATGCCGTCAATCGGACCAGCCAACCGGATGTCCATCAGCACGAGATCCGGCACCAGGGCTTTCGCCGTCTCCACGGCGTCTTCACCGTCGCAGGCGATGCCGACCGAACGGTATCCTGCCCGTTCGAGCTTGCCGGCCAGATCGGCCGCCACGACCGCTTCATCTTCAACGATGAGTATGTTCGCCTTGGGCATCGAGTACCGCCTTTGCCTCGGGAGGTGAACCGACGCGCGAGTCCGGGACCTGGAACCGCAATTCGAACGAAGTCCCCTGCCCGGATTGTGTCACCACTTCGCCGCGCAGCTGCTTGCTCAGCATGCGGATCAGGCGCAATCCCAGCGACTGGGCCGCCTGCAAATCAAGCCCGACCGGCAGCCCCCATCCATCGTCACGAAAGAGCAGACGCACCGATTCATTCCGCACGGTGGTCAGCTGAATGTCGATCGTGCCGTGCTCTCGTCCCACGAACGCATGCTTGAGGCTGTTGGTCGCAAGCTCGTTGAGGATGAGCCCGCAGGGAATGGCCATATCGACCGGCAGAAACACCGGCTCGAGTTCGAGCTGCAACTTGACCTTGGACGACACCTCCCCGTGCGCCAGGAATAACTCCTTCATGACGTTTCGAATATAGGCGCCCAGCTCGGTGTGCGCGAGATCGGCGGATTGATACAGCTTCTCATGCACCAAGGCCATGGATCGGACGCGATCACGCGTGTCGCGAAAGAGGGTCCGCGTGGCCGGATCCGTGAGGCGCTCTGCCTGCAGATCGATCAGGCTGGAGATCACTTGTAGGTTGTTTTTGACTCGGTGATGCACTTCCTTGAGTAAAATGTCTTTTTCATGCAACGAGGCCTTGAGCTGCTTGAGCCGCTCTTCGATTTCCACCTCCATGGCCCGATTCATCGTGGCCAGCGCCCGCGTCTTGCGGAACAGATCCACGAAGACCGCCACCTTGGACTTCAGGATGAGCGGATTGACCGGCTTACTCAGGTAGTCCACCGCACCGGCGCCATAGCCTTGGAGCACGTCCCCGTCTTCGCGGTAGTAGGCCGTCAAGAAGAGAATGGGGATGTGCTGCGTTCGCTTGCGCTGCTTGATCAGTTGGGCCAGCTCATATCCGCTGACATCCGGCATGCGCACATCGAGCACGATGACGGCAAATTCGTCGGCAATGAGCGCGAGCAGGGCTTCATCGGCCGTGCGCGCGCGAAACAGCCGGTAGTCCTGGCAGGAAAGGATGCTTTCGAGGACGTCGAGGTTTCGGGAATCGTCGTCCACCAGCAGGATGTTCGCGGGCTCTTTGAACGTCGTCATGGCGTCGATCCGGGTCCGTTGCGGACGTTAGACGCCCCATGGCGCCCCTGCACCTAAGGAGTGTACGGGCCGAGCTTCCGGATTTTCAACCTGACAGCCCTCTGCCGGCCGTCGCTCGCCTTCATCGGTACAGCCAGACCCGCAACATGGACAGGAGCTGTTCCGTATTCACCGGTTTGGCCACATAGTCCGAAGCGCCGGCCTCCAAACACTTTTCCCGGTCCCCCTTCATCGCCTTGGCCGTCAAGGCCAAGATCGGTAAGGAACGGAATTCGGGCTGTTTGCGGATCTCCCGGATCGTGGTGTAGCCATCCATTTCGGGCATCATGATATCCATAAGCACAACGCTGAGCTCCGGCGTATTGCCGATGATTTCGATGGCATGCCGCCCGTTGGTGGCACTGATCACATCCATGTCCTGATTCTCGAGCACCGTCGTCAGGGCGAAAATATTGCGTGCGTCATCGTCCACTACGAGGACTTTGTGACCTCGCAACGCCTCATTCGATTGGTGCAACCGCTCCAACAGTTGCTGTTTGGGTTCCGGCAAATCCGCAACCACGCGGTGCAGGAACAGGGCGGTCTCGTCGAACAGCCGTTCGGGCGACTGGACGTCCTTCAACACGACGCTCTTGGCCACCGCCTTGAGCCGCCGCTCTTCTTCCGTAGTCAGATCTTTTCCCGTAAATACCACGATCGGGACGCTGCCCAAGGTCGGATCGGCCTTCACTTGATCGAGCAGCTCGAAGCCGCTCATGTCGGGCAGTCGGAGATCGAGGACACAACAGTCAAATGATTGGTTGCGCAGCGCGTCCAGAGCGGCGGCTCCTGTGGCAACATTGACAATCTCGATGTCATCATGCAGGAGCAGCTCGGTGATGCTGCGGCTTTCCAGCTCATTGTCCTCAACCACCAGCAACCGCTTGAGGTGCGGCGTGATGAAGTTTCGGATGCGATCGAAGCAGGATTCCAAGCCTTCGGTCGTGACCGGCTTCACCATGTAGGAGAACGCGCCGTGCGCCAGACCATGCTGCCGCTCTTCTTCGAGCGAAATGATCTGCACGGGAATGTGCCGGGTCTTTGGATTCAGCTTGAGGTTGTTCAGCACGGTCCACCCGAGCATGTCGGGCAGGAAGATGTCGAGCGTGATCGCGGCCGGAACATATTCCAGCGCGAGATCCAACGCCTGCTTCCCGCGCGTCGCCACGATGCCTTTGAATCCCTTGTCGCGCGCCAGCCCCAGCAAGACCCTCGCATAATGCGGATCGTCCTCCACGATGAGCACGACGAGGTCGCTGTCTTTCACGGTGTCCCGGTCGTCGGCGATTTTTTCTTCACTGGCCACGGGAAGGATGGTGAGCGCCGGCGGCTGGCCGGGGATGGAGCTGGTGATCGTCGGACGAAGCTCCGCCGTCGACGGTCCGGTGTACACCAACGGGAGATACAGGGTGAAGGTGCTGCCCTGCCGTGGTTCGCTGGTCAGCTTGATTTCGCCGCCCAGCAGCGTCGCTAGTTCGCGGCTGATGGCCAGACCCAACCCGGTGCCGCCGTATTTGCGGCTCGTGCCGGCATCCGCCTGTTGGAACGCCTCGAAGATGAGCTTCTGCTTCTCGGGCGCAATGCCGATGCCCGTGTCAGAAATCGCGAGCGCCATGACCGTGTTCGACCGGCTCAAGACCGGATGCTCCAGCGTCCATCCTTCCGTGGCGAGCCGGACATTCATGGCCACGTGCCCATGGGACGTGAACTTGAAGGCGTTCGA
>JAICVE010000058.1 GCA_025935475.1 Nitrospira sp.
AGGCCAAGCTGATGGGCAAGGGCAATGAAATGAAAAAAGTGCTCTTCCGGACGATTCACCAGGACAAGGTGACCGGTGTGCTCGACCGGTCCATCCGGGAAGTGCTCATCAAGGAAGTGGGGCTCGATCCCAAGGCGTTCGAAGAGGGCATGGCCAGTGGAAAACCGGCTCAACTCTTTGAAGAAGGCAGAAAGTGGGGAGAGCGCATCAAGCTGCAGCAGACGCCGACGATTCTCTTGGACGGCAACATCAAAGTGGAGAAAATCGATCCCGAAAACCTGAGACTGGTAATCCAGAGCATCCTCGATGCGGACGGGAAGCGATAAGAAGCGGAACCCCCGAGGTGAGTTGAACATCCGTGAGGGTGCGGCGACAATCATTTTCACCATCCTACTATGGCGATCGATCCGATCTGCGGCATGACTGTCGATCCGACGACGGCTGCCGGGCAATACGAATATCAAGGCGTCACCTACTACTTTTGCGCCGCCTCCTGTCTCGAAACATTCACAGCTGATCCGGAGCAAGCGCTTCGACCGAAAGGTTCAGGCCTGATCAGCCTCGGTAAAAAGTCCTCCATTCAGATGATGCCGCCCAGTCCTCCCACTGAGGGCGTGCAGGTCGATCCTGTGTGCGGAATGGCCGTTCATCCTGAAAGCGCCGCCGGCTCCTCTGTACACGAAGGCAGAACGTACTATTTTTGTTCAACAGGCTGTTTGGCCAAATTTCGCCAGGATCCGGCGGCGTTTCTGATCCCGCCCGCGCAACGCATTGCGAGACCGACGGCCGTTCCCTCAGGATCCAACGTGGAATACATCTGTCCGATGGATCCGGAGGTCGTTTCGACCGAGCCGGGAGCTTGTCCCATCTGTGGCATGGCGTTGGAGCCCAAAATCGTCACCTTGGAAGAGCGACCGAATCCGGAGCTTCTGGACATGTCGAGGCGCTTTTGGATCAGCCTTGGTCCCGCGCTCCTCGTGATGATCTTGGCAATGGCCGATATGATACCGACACACCAGATTCTCAACGGCCCGGTAAACAACTGGATTCAGTTGTCGCTGGCCTCCCCGGTCGTGCTCTGGGGAGGCTGGCCGTTCCTTGAACGTGCCTGGAACTCGATCATTCACCGGGCGCCGAACATGTTCACGCTCATCGGCCTCGGGACCGGAGCGGCCTATCTCTACAGCGTCTTGGCCACCATCGCGCCTGGCCTCTTGCCGGTTTCGTTCCTTGCTTCCGATGGTTCAATTCCTGTCTATTTCGAAGCCGCGGCTGTCATCACGGTATTGGTGTTGCTGGGACAGGTCTTGGAATTACGCGCGCGCGGCCAAACGACTTCTGCCTTGAAAGCGCTAATGCGCCTGGCGCCCAAAACGGCCAGGCGTGTCGGGGAGGGCGACAAGGAGAGGGACGTGCCCCTCGATCAGGTGAGGGTCGGAGATCGCCTCCGCGTCCGTCCGGGCGAACGGGTGCCTGTCGACGGCGTTGTCGTGGAAGGTGTGACGGCCATCGATGAATCCATGGTCACGGGAGAGTCGTTGCCGGTGGGAAAATCTCCCGGCGCTCCGGTGACAGGCGGTACGATTAACGGTGCCGGCAGCATCCTCATGCGCGCGGAACGAGTCGGCTCTGACACCTTACTCGCCCGCATCGTCCAAATGGTGAGCGACGCCCAGCGAAGCCGTGCTCCCATCCAACGGGTTGCCGACCGCGTGGCCGGCTACTTTGTTCCAGCAGTTGTGGCGGTTGCGATCCTCACCTCCATCGCGTGGGCCCTCTGGGGTCCTGAACCGCGGCTGGCGTACGCGCTGGTCAATGCGGTGGCGGTGCTCATCATTGCCTGCCCCTGTGCGCTTGGACTGGCAACGCCCATGTCCATCATGGTGGGAACAGGGCGAGGGGCGACGGCAGGCGTGTTGATCCATAAGGCGGAAGCCCTCGAGTTGCTCGGCAAAGTGGACACGTTGGTGTTTGACAAGACGGGTACCCTCACCGAAGGGAAACCCACGCTTGTCTCCATTCGCTTCGTGCCGCCGTGGAGTGACGCCGAAGTGTTGCGGCTTGCGGCCAGTCTCGAGCGCCGGAGTGAACATCCGGTGGCTTCTGCCGTCATCGCTGGAGCGGATCAGCGAGCGGCAGTGCCCGGAGCGGTCGAGGAATTTCGCTCGGTCACGGGTTATGGAGTCACCGGTGTCGTCGACGGACATGCCGTTGCCGTGGGGACCTCTACGCTTCTTCGAGAGCGCATGCACATCGCCGATCCGGGCTTGGCCGTGCTGGAAGAGGAAGCGGCGCGCTTGCGAGCAGAGGGACAAACGACAGTATTTGTTGCCGTGGATGGGAAGGCTGCGGGACTCCTCGGTGTGGCCGACCCGGTGAAATCCACCACCCCTGAGGCCGTCCGGCTACTCAGAGCAGAGGGCGTTCGGCTGGTCATGGTCACGGGCGATCATCAGCTTACGGCGGAGGCCGTTGCCCGGCAGGTTGGGATCACCGACCTGTATGCGGGTGTGCTTCCGGAGAAAAAAGGCGCCATTGTCGCAGATCTCAAGTCACAAGGCCGTGTGGTCGCGATGGCGGGCGATGGCGTCAATGATGCACCGGCGCTGGCTCTTGCCCACGTGGGGATTGCGATGGGCACCGGAACGGACATTGCCATGGAAGCCGCGGGCATGACGCTTGTGAAAGGCGATCTGCGCGCGCTGGTTCGTGCCGTCCGTCTTAGCCGGGAAACCATGAAGAACATCCGGCAAAATCTCTTTTTCGCCTTCGTCTACAATCTCGCTGGCGTCCCCCTCGCGGCCGGCGTGCTGTATCCGGTGTGGGGGATGCTGCTGAGTCCCATGGTTGCCAGCGCTGCCATGACTTTCAGCTCTGTCTCCGTGATTGCCAACGCGCTTCGTCTGCGGCATGTAGATTTATGAGTGCGTCCTCCCCGCCTCCGTGCTAGGCTACGGCGTTTCTTAAAGCATAATGCGTAGTTCTGAGAGAAAGGCTGCTATGTCGAGTGCTGTCCGTTTCCTGGTGCGATTGGTCGTTGTCGCGAGTTTCAGCCAGGCCGTCGGAAGTTCGGCAGAGGCGGCCGGACGGTTAGTGCCAGTCGCCGGCGTCAACGACCTCCAAAATCAGGTCAGGACGACGGCGTCAAAAGTGATTCCGGCCGTTGTGAGCATCGCGTCGACCGTCATGGTGCGCGACCAGGCGTTCAGCGACGAAACGCTGCCCTTCGGCTTGTTCAGAGAACCGCCGGCTCGGCGTCAGTACGGACAGGGTTCCGGTGTCATCGTCTCGTCCGATGGCTACATCATCACGAATAACCACGTGGTCGCGGATGCTGTGGACGTGGAAGTCATCTTGGCCGACCGCCGGCAGTTCAAAGGCAAGGTGATGGCCACGGATCCGAAGACCGACGTCGCGGTTGTCAAGATTCAAAGCATCAATTTGCCGACCGTGCCCTGGGGAGACTCCAGCAATCTCGCCGTCGGTGATTTCGTGCTGGCGATCGGAAATCCCTTGGGACTCAGCCGGACGGTGACATTCGGTATCGTCAGCGCGGTGGGGCGGGCGGACGTCGGCGTCGCGGATTTCGAAGACTTCATTCAGACGGATGCGCCGATCAACCCTGGCAACTCTGGCGGTGCGCTCGTGAACACCAACGGTGAACTCGTAGGCATCAACACGGCGATCGCCAGTCCTACGGGGGGAAGTGTCGGGGTCGGATTCGCCATCCCCAGCAATATGGCCAGGACAGCCATGCAAAGTCTGATCAAGACCGGTCGGGTCGTCAGGGGATTTCTCGGCGCATCCACGCAGGACGTCACCCCCCTGCTGGGAAAAATCTTCAAGTTACCAGATGTGAAGGGCGCGATTGTCACAGACTTGCAGGCAAAGGGATCTGCGGAAAAGGCCGGACTCAGACGAGGCGACGTCATCGAACGATTCGACGGACGTGATGTCATGGACAGCGGGCATCTTCGCAATCTGATGGCGGCCGCCGCAATCGGCAGCAAGCACCGGCTGGATCTCGTGCGGGACGGCAAGACGATTCAAGTCGAACTCACCGTCCAGGAAGCTCCCAGGGATCGAACGAGAAAGAGTCAGGCGGCCACCGCGTCGGGTTCGGGCGCTCACCCATTGTCGGGCGTAGTCTTCGACGATGTCACGCCTCCGCTCGCGCGCCAAATGGATCTGCCCGTCAACAGCGGGGTCGTTGTGACCGATATTGAAGAAGGCAGTTTGGCCGAATCCTCGGGCCTTCAGCCGGGCGACGTGATTCTGGAATTAAACCGCCAGCCCATTCCCAATTTTTCTGCGTTTCAACGCCTCGCCGATCCGATGAAATCGAGCGATCTCGCCCTGCTCCTGGTCAACCGCCAGGGCACGATTCTTTATATCCCCGTGCGGGGCGAATAGCCTCCGATAGGGTTCCTCACCTGAGTCAGGACGCCCGGCGCTTTCGGCGAGCCACCGTAGCGGCTTGTTTAACCAAAGCCGTCCGCGTGCGCTTCGGCAGATGCGCAATCGTCCGTTTCCGCTTCGCGACCGTCGCGGCCTTCTTAATGTTGCGGCGCGCCGCCGTTCGCTGCTTTGCCGTGGCCATGGTTTTCTCCTTTGATTGGATCTTTTTGCCCGAATTACATCGATCAGGGTCATGGTGGCAAAGTCCACGCCTTCTCGCACCTAGCAATTGCCCAAGCGCAAGGTTGGACAATTGACTCTCCGAAAACTCGTCGCTATACTCCGTAGCACGAATTTGATAATCGTAGCATCAGCGCATGAAGAAGCTTGTTCGATTCGGCGTATCATTAGACCACCATCTGCTCGATGACTTCGACGACGTCGTTCGGCGTCGCAAATATGCCACGCGCTCTGAAGCGCTGCGCGATCTCATCCGCGATCAGCTCGTGAGTCAGGAATGGAGCAGAGATACGAATCGCGAGGCGGTCGCAACGATCACCTTCGTCTACGACCATCATGTGCGCGATCTCACCAGGAAGCTCACCCATATCCAACACGACTTTCAAGGACACATCATGGCGGGTATGCACGTCCATCTCGATCACGATCACTGTCTTGAAGTGCTGGTCGTCAAAGGGAAGGGTTCAGAGATCAGGGAAGTCGCCGATGCGTTGGTCAGCGTGAAAGGGGTCAAGCACGGTAAGTTGACCATGACCACGACCGGCAAGGGCATCGTGTGAGCCATGCGCGTGTGTGTCATCGATTGCCGGGGAGGGGGACTGGGTCGCCGGCTGGTTGCGGGATTGCAAACAGAATTGGGAAGACAGCACAAGATCGTTGCGCTAGCCACCAACGCTGTTGCGGCTGAAGCGATGAAACAGGCCGGCGCGTCCTCGATAGGAGTGGGGACGCAGGCCATCGCCCAGACTGTGCCGTCCGTGGATGTCATCGTGACATCGTTGAATCTTGTATTACCCGGATCGATGTTGGGCGAAGTCACGCCGGACATCGTCCAAGCTATTCTGACGGCCAGGGCCAAGAAGGTCTTGCTGCCGGTCAACCGCGCGTCCGTCGAAGTCGTGGGGACCCAAGATCAAACGCTGGAGACGTTGATCGCGAGGTCTCTCGCTCGAGTCACGTCGTTGGTAGCCTCTGCCCGATACTTCTAGTCGGGGTTTTCATCCATCGTTGTTGCCAGACCACGAGGGTCTGCCCGGTTCGATGAGTCAGCCGCCGGACGGTCGTCGTGGACGTCTCATCCGTCCACTCCTGAGAAGGACGAGCGGGACGTGAAATATTTTCTTGTGCTGGTTGTAGGTGTTGCAACGCTGTCGAGTGCGGATCGGATACTGGCGCACGATCCGGATGCAGAAATCCTCGAGGTTCCAGAAGTATCGGTGATCGGAGAACGGCCTGTCGCGGCTTCCTCACAACAGTTCATCCCTGACAAAGAGTATCTGCTTCAACCGCAAGGCCGACCGGCTCAGGTGCTGCGGCTAATTCCCGGTTTCGTCGCCGTTGAACATTCGGGCGGGGCCGGCAAGGCCGATCAATATTTTCTGCGCGGTTTCGATGCCGATCATGGTACCGATGTCGCCTTCTTTACAGACGGCATGCCCATCAACTTTCGTTCTCACGCACATGGGCAGGGCTATGCCGACTTGAATTTTATCATCCCAGAAACGATCGAAGGATTGGATGTGTATAAAGGCGCGTATCTGCCGGAGTTCGGCGACTTTGATACGGCCGGCGCGGTGAATTTTCGGACCCGCGAGATCGTCAAGGAGGGAACCATTCAGGCAGCTGGAGGACAGTTCGATACGCAACGATATATTCTCATGTTCTCTCCGACCAAGGACAAGATCCGCACGCTCTTCGCCGGTGAGGGATACTACACGAACGGACCATTTCTCAACGACAACCGATACTTTCGAGCGAACCTGCTCGGGAAGGTGACCACGAATTTTACCAGCCGCGACGAATTCAGTTTCACCGCCACGCTTCACAACGCGCAATGGAATGCATCGGGTGAAATCCCGCTCCGGGCAGTGGACGACGGCACCTTGGATCGTTTTGGCGCCATCGATCCTTCCGAAGGCGGAAAGACGCTTCGAACCACCGGCAAATTGAACTACCACTACGATACCCTCTCTGGTGGCCAATTTTTCGCCAACGTATACGCGCAATATTACAAGTTCAACCTGTACACCAATTTTACATATTTTCTAAATGATCCGGTCAACGGCGACGGCATCCAACAGTCCGATACCCGAGCCATATTTGGAGGAGATGTCGGATATAGGCAACGGGCAGAGATATTTGGGATGCCGACCATGGGTACCATAGGCTTTCAAGCAAGGGTGGATGATATCCACGCACGTCTGGGTACGCAGGTGACACGCAACCCACTCGGCACCACGACAGACAGCGACATCCTGGAGGCATCCTATGCACCCTATATCAAAGCCGAAGTTCAGCCGCTTCCGTGGATGCGGGTGACGGGCGGCCTGCGCACGGAAATGTTCACCTTCAATGTGCAAAACCGATGTTCTGATTGTGTGGAACAGCCGGCTGGACGAGCGACTTCGACCATCGTGCTTCCTAAGGCCAATCTGATTCTCGGACCCTGGTTCCGGACCGAGTTCTTTGCCAACTATGGAGAGGGCTACCATAGCAATGATGCACGGACTGCCGTGACCCCTGGCTCGTCACCGCTGGCCCGAGCTCGAACCTATGAAGTGGGGGTCCGTTCGAGGCCGTGGGGACCGGACGGCATCGAGCTGATGACGACGTTGTGGGCGATCGACCTTAAATCGGAACTGGTCTTCGTCGGAGATGAAGGGACGACCGAAAGTCGCGGCCCCACCCGCCGTCGGGGGATCGAGGCCGCCCTGCGTGGCCAAGTCTGGGGACCGATCTATATCAACGGCAGTATTACGTGGTCAAAAGCCGAGTTCGACAATGGAGACGCGATTCCTCTGGCGCCTGAACTCACAGCCTATGGGGCGGTGCTCGTTCAGTGGCCTGAAGGCCTGCGGTCGCAATTTCAGGCCACGTATCTAGGCGTCCGACCATTGATTGAGGATCGGAGCGCCAAGGCCTCTTCGTGGATCGATTTCGACTTATCGGAGCGATATGTGCTCCCCGTCAAGCTCCCGCACGGCCGGCTAGAAGCTTTTTTGTTTATTCAGAACATTCTCAACACGAAATGGGAACAGGCGACCTTTTTCTTTGAATCACGCTTGCGAAACGAAGCGGCAGGCGTCAATGATATCCACTTCGTGCCGGGCAATCCGCGGTTTTTCATGGGCGGCCTGGCCTGGTACTTCTAGCAAGCCGCTGAAAATTGCCTCCAGCTTCGTTCTCGGTCACGGCCCACTCTCGACGTACCGATAAAGTACGCCTCGAGCGCACGGCTCTCTGCGGCCTTGCCTGGGAATAAGGCGCGTGTCGGCGCGCCTGGGGTGGGCGGGTGGAATGGTTACCATTTTGAGCGGCCTGCAATACAATACAAACGTGACACCATATAAAATTCTTCCCCAAGCCTATTTCAATCGCTCGACGCTCGTGGTCGCACGATCGCTGTTGGGCAAATATCTGGTGAAGCAAAACGGCGCCGAGGCCATGGCAGGGAGAATCGTTGAGGTCGAAGCGTACGTCGGCCCACACGATTTGGCTTGCCATGCCTCCAAGGGACGGACGCTGAGGACCCAGGTGCTGTTCGGGCCTCCAGGCATCTCCTACGTCTACATGATCTATGGCATGTATTACTGCTTGAATGTCGTGACGGAGGAGGCAGAATTTCCTGCTGCGGTGTTGATCAGAGCCGTGGAGGTCGAGGGGCAGTTGATTGACGGGCCAGGACGGCTCTGCCGTGCCTTTTCAATCGACCGCTCCTTGAATTGCATCGACATGACGGCTCGTCGGTATCTGTGGTTCGAAGACCGGGGAACGAAGATTCCGCGGGGAAAGATCGGTACATTCCCACGGATCGGCGTCAGCTATGCAGGGAAGTGGGCGAACAAGCCGTATCGCTTCAGAGTCACGGATTGGTAAACGGACAGGTCCCCCAATTGCGGAAGATCGCATCGAGGACAAAAACGAAAAGGGAGCGGCCCGAGGACCGCTCCCTTTTGGTACCGCGTCGAGGAATCGACTATTCGATCTTGCGATCGCCGGTGATCTTGGTGGCGGAGGTGACGGGCGGAGCAATCTGAATCTGCGGGCCCTGCACCTTCGGAAGCTGACCGGCTCCTTGGCTCGCGGTGACCCGATCGTTCTCAGCTTTCTTGAGATTCTGGCTGACGTGCGCGTCGTCAAACCCGGCGGCTTTTGACAGTGTGGATTGACCGCGTGCATCCGACTGGCCGGGATCGTTCGCCGTGGGCTGGCCATTCACCGGGCTGCCGCTATTCTTCATCGGATAACCTTCATGCTTGGGCAGCAGCGCTGGGTTGGCCGATGCCATGGAGACTGCAAACAAGACACCGGAAACCATCGCAACAATGCCGAATAAGAGCTTCATACCCATCTCCTTTGAATAATGGTGGCTGAAGATTGCCATAAGTTGCGTTCCGATATCACCAGCGAATCAAGTGGGCGGGATCATAGCCAGAGGGGGGGAGGGCTGTCAAGCGGGGAAAACGGCGCTGAAAGTGGTTGTGGGGTCTTCGCTCACTGCGGCCTTGCTGGCAACAATGTTGAGTGCCTAGGTCACTGGCGTGTGTGCGTTTGACGAACGCACGATGAGTCACCGCATTCATCAGCGGCGGTGGGGAGGGCGGCGGCCCCGAGCGCGGTGACGGAATGCGGGACCACGGCTCACTCCGGGCAGGCGGATGGTGACCGTCGTCCCTTCACCGGGCGCGCTGCCGATCGTGATCGAGCCACCGTGCTCTTCGACGATTTTCTTTACCGTGGCGAGGCCTAGTCCTGATCCCGCCTTCTTCGTGGTGAAAAACGGCTCAAAGACATTGTCCACGATTTCCGGCGGAATTGGCGCCCCGTCGTTCTTGATCAGGATCTGGTCCTCGATGCCTCGTCCCGCCCGATGTTGACTCACGTGGATCGTGAGCTGTCCGCCCGGCGTCATCGCTTCGCAGGCATTCTTGAAGATACTAAGAAAGACTTGTTGCAGCTTCGCCTCATCTCCCCGCACCGGGGCGAGGATGGGAGCATACTCTTTCGTCACATTGATTCTCGTGACCTCGAGATCCGTGGCCACGACTGTGAGCGCGCTTTCGATGACCTCGGGGACCCGGACCAAGCGCCGATTCAGTTCGAGCGGCTTGGCGAAATCCAGGATTTCGTTGAGGATCGCCTCAACGCGGATCAGATCACGCATGGCGTTTTCCACGCGTGTTTGGGGGTCGAAATCCAGGACGCCTTCTGCGGTCACTTCCTCCAGTTGCGCGCGGATGGAGCCCAACGGCTCGCGCACCTCAGTCGCGAGAAAGGCGCTGAACTCTCCGATCGCCGCCTGCCGCTCCTGCTTACGGATCATCGGCTCCAAGGGTGCGGAGGCCGGTTGGACAGGAGCCGGGGATGTCCCGGAGTCATCGGCCGCGGGGGTAGGAGCGGCCGGCGCCTGCGAGGGAGCCTGGAGCAGATCAGCGAGTTTGAGAATGAGCGGCTCAAGCGTGCGCGCATCCGTGGGCTGATACCGTTCTGCTTCGCGGGAGGCCAGCGTCACCGTGCCGCCGACCTGTCCCCTGACGAAGAACGGAAAGACCAACGACGACTGGAACCGGTCTTTGAAGAGCTGCTTATGATCCAAGAACCGGCCTTGCGTCGACGCGAGATCGTGATCGACACGGGGCTTTCGATGACGAATCGCCCAGCCAGCTGCCGAACTGTCTAGCGCCAGGCGATGCCCGGGCCGCATATCCTTCTTGCCGTCTTTGTGATCGCCTTTCAGGTCGCCGGCCATCCCCAGCACCTCAACGCTACCGGCGATCGGGTCATAGTGGCACACCCATGCGCGATCATAGGAGACCGTCTGGGCCGCATCGGTCAGGACCGCCGTGATCTGTTCTTGAAGCTGCGGTGTTACCTGGGAGACGGGCGGGCTGTAGATGGAGACGGGGGCAGGGCCAGCCGTAGGGGGTTCCTGGTTGACGAGGGGGCGGCTCAGCACGACATTCATGTCGAAGAGCTTGTCCCGGTCCAATGCTTTCGTCAGGTCCTCGCTGGCCTGGTCCATCAGGCCGCGTTCTTTTTTCGTAAAGGCTGCACTTTCCTTGCGTCCAATGACGAGAAATCCGTACATCCGGTTGCGGTACTTGAGAGGGACACCCAGCAGAGATTTGGCACCTGGAGTGATCATCCGTAACCGCATCGTACGGCTTCCGTCTTGCTCCTGCGTACCTGCGGCACAGATCGACGGTGCGGACAGCGTGCGCAAGATGGCTTGGACATCACGCGGCGCGAAACCTCGGGCGGCATGACCGACGAGTGGACCATTTTCGCGGTGAAAAATCGCGGCCAGCGCCGAATCCACCGGCAAATCATTGAGGACCGAAGTGAGCGTCCGTTGAAGCTGCGTTTCGCCGGGCGGTTTACTGTGGGCGGTGGTCGGTGTCATCTATCTCTGTTGTGGCAGAAATGCGCGCATTGTAGCAACGCAGTACCCTCAATTCAATGAAAACGAAGGGAACATGCTCATTCTGGCGGATTGATGATTTTCGGCTGTCGCGGTTCCGTTGACCGCATTTCGACCTGGCGGTAATCGCCGGTCAGAAGATTGAGCAGGCTCGTGACAATGCTGATCACGACCGCGCCTCCAACGGCCGGCCAGAAACCGCTGACGGTGAAGCCTTTCACGACATCGGCAGTGAGTTCCAACAGCAGCGCATTGAGGATGACCAGTAAGAGTCCC
>JAICVE010000017.1 GCA_025935475.1 Nitrospira sp.
AGCAGCGCCAACAGCGTAGTGGATGAAGGCATCCATCTTCTTGATGTCTTTTTTTTCAATGAACTGGGCAGGATCGAAGTCTTTGACCTCACCGGCAATTTGGGCATCGTAGCCGGCAGGATCGAACTTGGTGATCCTGCCGATCCCCGATTGACCGGCACAGATCGCCTTCCATGTCTTGTCGACGCCTGTCCCAAGCGGGGTCACGAGACCCAAGCCAGTGACGACGATGCGTCTCTTTGCACGATCACTCATCGATGCGTCCAGAAGCTAGGCTTTTTCTTTGATGTAATCGAGAGCTTTGCCCACCGTGAGAATCTTTTCAGCGTCCTCGTCTGGAATCTCGATGCCAAATTCTTCTTCGAGCGCCATGACAAGCTCAACGGTATCCAGCGAGTCCGCCCCCAGGTCTTCGACGAAACTCGCCTCGGACGTCACTTCATCTTCCTCAACTCCGAGCTGCTCGGCGATGATTTTCTTCACCCGTTCGTCTACTGTAGCCATAAACGTGCTGTCCTCCTTCCAGATCGTGTCGGTTCCTCGGCGGTCTTGTCCTTCCGCCGCTAGTCCTTATGTCAGGACATGAGCATCCCACCATTGACGTGCAGCACATGACCCGTAATGTACGCTGCGTCTTCAGAGACAAGAAAGCGAACGGCATTCGCGATGTCGGCCGGAGTACCTAGCCTCGCAAGAGGGATTTGTTTTTGAAGCGCTTCCTTGACGTCGGCCGACAACCCTTGCGTCATCGCCGTGTCGATGAATCCGGGTGCAACAGCATTCACGGTCACATTCCTGCTGGCGTATTCCCGCGCCACCGTCTTCGTAAACCCGATGACGGCCGCCTTCGAGGCGGCATAGTTGGCCTGGCCGACATTCCCCATCGCCCCAACAATGGAGGCAATGTTGACTATTCGACCATAGCGCTGTTTGGTCATGGGCTGCAAGACCGCCTTCGTGCAGTGAAACGTGCCGTTCAAATTGACCTGAAGCACCAGGTTCCAGTCCTCTTCCTTCATTCTCAGCAGCAAGCCGTCACGCGTGATCCCCGCATTGTTGACCAAAATATCGATCTTCCCCCAATCCTTGAGGATCTGCTCCGCCATGGCCTTGGTGTCGTTGGCGTCGGCGACGTTCACCTTCAGGTTGAGGGCTTTCCTTCCCGCTTTTTCAATGGCCGCCACTGTTTCCTTGGACCGCGTCGGATCGAGATCGGCGACCACGATGTCCGCGCCGGCTTCGGCCAATGTTTCCGCAATGGCACGGCCGATGCCCTGTGCCGCGCCTGTGACGACTGCCACTCGTCCCTGCAATGACATGCCCTCTCCTTCGTTGCTTACAAACCCAAGGCGGCCCGTGTGGCCTCCAACGATTTCGGATCGTTCACATTCAGCGTCGTGGCGTCTGGCACGATGCGCCTGATCAATCCGGTCAGAACGGTCCCTGGACCGATCTCGACGAACGTCTTTACGCCCGTGGCTGCCATGGCCTTAACCGAATCTTCCCACAGCACCGACGAGGGTAGTTGCCGAACGAGCGAGGCCTGAATATCACGGGCCTTCACGATCGGCTTGGCTTCTGCGTTGTTGATCAACGGCATGCGGAGGTCAGTCCAGGCAATCGACGCGAGATCAGCCGCCAGACGGTCGGCGGCTTTCTGCATCAGCGGCGTATGCACCGGAACACTCACCGGCAACGGTACGGCCTTTTTACATCCCTTAGTCTTGGCAATTTCGATGGCCCGTTCCACGGCCGCTTTCTCGCCGGCAATGACGACCTGACCGGGCGAATTGAAATTGGCGGCTTGAACCACCCCCGCCGACCCCGCTTCACGGCAGGCTTCTTTCACCACCTCGGCAGCCAGCCCCAGCAGAGCCGCCACCGCTCCTGTCCCGGCAGGCACCGCTTCGGACATATACCGTCCGCGCTTCTGCACGATGGCCACGGCATCCCGGAATGTGAGGCCCCCGGCTGCGACCAGCGCCGTATACTCGCCCAGACTATGGCCTGCGACCGCCTCCGGTGTGATCGTCGCGGGGTGCAGCGCTCGCAACGCGGCGACACTCGAGACCAACAACGCCGGCTGCGTATGTTCCGTCAGATTGAGTGTTTCTGCAGGCCCGTTGAAACACAGCGCGGCGATGTCGTAACCCAGAATTGCCGACGCCTCCTCGTAGATCTGTGCGAGGTGAGGGAAGGCATCGCAGAGCGCTTTACCCATCCCTACGGACTGCGATCCTTGCCCCGGAAATACGAAGCCGACTCCTGAATTCATAAGGGGCTAGATATCTTCGAAATGCTTTTGAAAGTCAACGAGAAAAGTTCCCGAAGCCGTCCAAAATCCGCAAGCGACTTCGCACGTCTCGCTACCATCTGATCAACGCCGAGGCCCAGGTGAGCCCGGCGCCGAACGCGCCCAGCATGACAAGAGAGCCTTCCGTGATCCGCCCCTGCCGTACCGCCTCGTCGAGCGCAATTGGTATCGACGCCGCCGACGTGTTGCCGTACCGGTCCAAGTTCAACATGACCTTTTCAAGCGGCAAGCCCAGGCGATCCACTACCGCCTTGAGAATCCGCACATTGGCCTGATGGGGAACATACAGGTCGAGATCAGCCACAGTGACATTGTTGGCTGCAAGGGTCTCGCGCGCGATCTCTTCCAGCGTGCGCACCGCCACCTTAAACGTTTCGTTGCCCTTCATTTTGATGCAGTTCAGCTTTTCCGCAAGGACTTTTTCGCACGGCGGCAGCCGCGAGCCGCCCCCTGGGACGGCAATCAATTCCCAGAGTGCGCCGTCGGACCGCAAATGTGTCGAGAGGATGCCATCTGGCCCCTCGCTGGCACTGACCACCGCCGCCCCCGCCCCGTCACCGAAGAGCACACAGGTGTTCCGGTCAGTCCAATCCGTAATCGCCGACATCACCTCGGATCCGACCACCAAGACGTGTCGCATGCCTGTTCTGACGTATGCGTCCGCCATCGAAAGCGCATACACGAACCCACAACAGGCCGCGGCAAGATCGCAGGCCGCAGCCTTGGTGGCGCCCAATTGGTGTTGGATCAGGCAGGCGGTGGCCGGCAGCGGATAATCACCCGTGCAGGTGGCGAGCAAAATCATGTCGAGATCCGCTGCGCTGATCCTTGCGGCGTCAAGCGCACGGCGGGCAGCTTTCACGGCGAGATCGGAACAGGCCTCTCCGGGACCGACCACATAGCGCGCCCGGATACCCGTGCGCTCGGTGATCCATTGATCCGAGGTCGCCACCATGTTTTCCAAGTCGGCATTGCTGAGAATCTTTGCCGGCACCGAGGAGCCGGTTCCTGTGATGCGGCTCCTCATACGGAAGGTTCCTCGGCGGGGCGGCTCTGAGAAAGGCTCTGCTCGATATCTCGCTGGATGAGGGCATCCACATGGCTCTCAGCCAGTCCCTTGGCTCTGCGAATGGCATTCTTGATCGCCTTGGCGGACGAGCGTCCGTGACAGATCATCGTGATCCCGTTGACACCGAGTAACGGCGCACCCCCAAACTCGGCATAATCGATCCGGCGCTTCAGCTTCACCAACGGAGCGGCGATCAAGGGATAGGCCAGGCGCCCCCAAAACGATCCCGAGATTTCCTTGAACAACAGCTTTTTGATGGTATCGGCCACGCCTTCCGAAATCTTCAGTGCCACGTTTCCGATGAAGCCGTCGCACACGACGACATCCGCGTTGCCGCTGTAGACATCACGGCCTTCGACGTTGCCGATGAAGTTCAGGGAACTGCTCCGCAGCAGTTTGAAGGCCTCTTTGGTGACCTCGTTGCCCTTGCTGTCCTCCTCGCCGATGCTGAGGAGGCCGACGCGCGGATTCGGCTTCTTGAACAGATGTTGGCCGTATTCATTCCCCATGATGGCGAATTGTAGAAGATGCTGAGCCGTGCAGTCCACGTTGGCACCCACGTCCAGCATGATCGCTTCTCCGGTCAGCGTTGGCAGGCTGGTGGCGATGGCGGGGCGTTCAACGCCCTTCGTCAATCCGAGGATGAAGAACGATGCCACCATGCTGGCTCCGGTATTGCCAGGACTGACGACGGCTTGCGCATCGCCGCTCTTCACCAACTCGGTGGCAATCCAGATGGACGAATCGCGTTTTTTTCGCGCAACAGTCGCCGGTGATTCGTGCATCTCCACGACTTGAGGAGCGTGCTTGATCGACAAGCGCCCGTCGGTGCAGCCGAGACGGTGGCTTTCATCCGAAAGAACCTTCTCGTCGCCGACGAGGATAACTTTAATATTGAGCTCTTGTGCCGCCTGAAGGGCACCCTCGATGCAGGGGGCTGGACCATGGTCTCCGCCCATGGCGTCGAGAGCAATGTTCATAGCAATGACATCCTCACAAGTGGGGCTGGAGGCATGCGAATAACCCTGGCCCTTGGGGTCGTATGAGATGCGGCGAAAGCTTAGCGCAGTAGGGCAATTTTCACAACGCGCGCATACGGCAAAGGCGCGCTGTACGCCCGACCGCTTGGAATGCGCTTCACTGGAATACCTAAGCCTGGCCGGGCGGGCCGTTTAGACTTCTTCGACTTGAATAACGGCCTTGCCCTTATAGGTCCCGCAATTCAGACAGGTGTAATGGGGGAGTTTGAGTTCGTGACACTGCGGACAGACCGACATCCCCGGCGGGGTGACCCGCAGTTTCTGCGTCCGGCGCTTGTCGCGTCTGGCTCGTGAATGTTTATGTTTTGGATTGGGCATGATTCTTCCTCCAACAGCCGGTCCTCAGGGGCCGCGTGGCCTCCATCGGCTGACTCATCAAGTTTTTGAGGTTCGGATGACCCGAATCGCCGTTGAAGGCGCTTCCGCAGGACACTGACAGGGTCCTTCGTTCAAGTCCTTCCCACATCGCGCGCAGAGTCCGACGCAATTCTCCCGACAACGCGGCTGCATCGGCGATGCGAGAATTATATGTTCTCGAAGCATGGGGGCGAGCTCGATGTGGTCGCCTTGATAAAAATATCGGTCATCGCCTTCGTCTTCGGCTTCGACATCTGCTTCGGTTTTTGTTGCTCCTGACCGTCCCTTGCGAGGCTCGCCCGGTTTCGATTGGCGTGCACCGACCTTCGACTCTTTGCCTTCGCGGGCAAAAGCGGCATGCACCGAAAACGCCACCGCATCGTCGTACTCCTTCAAGCACCGAACGCATTGGCGAACCACCGTACCTTCGAGGACACCGGTCACGGCAATCATGTCGTCGGCCTTCATCAAATCCAGACTGACCGAGACCGGACCGCGGAGAATCGCATCGGTTTCTGCAAGCTCAAGCTCCTCGGCCGTGACATCGCCAACCAATGAAAGCCCTGTTGCTGTAATATCCGACACCAGCGGTGTGAGCACTCCCATCGTCATCCCTGTAAAGATAGCCATCCCCAACGTCTAGCGCTCTTCGGCGAAACTGATCAGGGCAATGTGCCGTGCCCGCTTCACTGCTGTCGTCAGCTCGCGCTGGTGGCCAAGGCAGTTGCCCGAAATGCGGCGCGGCACGATCCGACCGCGCTCTGTCAGAAAATTCCGCAAGAGCCCGACGTCCTTGAAATCAATGGAGCCCTTTTCAATGCAAAACCGGCATGGCCGGCGCCGTTGAAAAAACCGGCCTCCACCACCCCCATCACCCCGTCCACCACTCCCGGCACGTTCCCGTTCCATAATCTCCCTCACAGTTATTGCGGTTCTTCGTATTCGTAATGCGGATCCTCCTGCTGCATGGGAGTATCACTGCCGCCGGTATGGGCGCCACCGCCGTCACCGCGTTTCGGCAAAAAAGTGATGGACTGCGCGACAACTTCATGCTTGCTGCGTTTTTGGCCGTCCTCGGTCTCCCACCGTCGCTGCTGCAGCCGTCCGTCCACGATCACACCGTTTCCCTTGCTCAGATACTGCCCACAGTGCTCGGCCTGCTTGCCGAACACGACAATGTCCACGAAACACACTTCCTCTTTCAGATCATCACCTTGTTTGTACCGCCGGCTCACCGCCAATCCCAGGGAGGCGACCGGAGTTCCGCTCGGTGTGTACCTCAGTTCGGGATTGCGGGTGAGGTTTCCGATGAGGATGACTTTGTTAAACCCGGCCACCAGTGAACTCCTCAGACGGCGCTTCAACTGCGCGACGCGGCACCAATTCCTTTTCGAGATGAACCGTGAGGAACTTGATGATGTTGTCTTCCAGGCGGTAGGCGTGCTCCAGCTCGCCGACCGTGTTGTTCGGCGCCTTGAAATAAAAGTACACGTAGGTGCCTTTTCGCTCACGCCGCACTTCATAGGCCAGTTTCTTGCGGCCCCAATTTTCAGATTTGATGAACTGGGCGCCGGTTCTCTCAGCGACACCTTTCATCTTCTCGATGAGCGCATTTGTCTCCTCATCGGAGACGGACGGACGAATAATGAAGAGAGACTCGTAGAGCTCCATGCAGGGATCCTCCTGGACAAAGGCCCCGGAACGTGTCCGGAGCGAGGTGTAGGCGCAGCCGTCTAAGCGGTGCGAAGGGGGAGAACGTAACACAGCCCAAGCGACTGATGCAAATAGGGTTTTTTCGGAATTGACTTCGCCTCGACCATTTGTAACCATTGGATACAACCAGACACCTTGTGATAATGGAACGGCAGATCGCTTGTTTGTACATCCCCTCCTTCGAAATTGCGCTGGCGCGCGCTCAAAACGCGGCACTGCGAAACCGACCGGTGGCCGTGGCCCCTGTTCACACTTCGCGGGCATTGATTCGGGAAGTTTCTCCCGAGGCATCAGCAGAGGGCCTCCAGCCTGGCATGTCGGTCGAACTAGGGCGGATGATGTGTCCGGCACTACGAATCGTGCCTCCGGACTCGTCGCGTGTGGAAGCTGCACATCGCGAACTCGAACAGCGAGTATTCTCCTGTGCGCCGGCATGGGAATCCATTCGACCGGGCTCGTTGTTTCTCGACTTTACCGGCACGACACGGCTTTTCGGTCCGCCCATCGATACCGCCACCCGTATCGGACGGGAACTGACCCGTCACCAGGGATGGGAGAGCGTGATCGGATTGGCCGGCAGCAAGCTCGTCTCACAGTTGGCTGCCGCTACCATGAAACGGCCGCCACAAGTCCTTTGGATTCATCCCGGCTCGGAACCGCCGTTTCTGGCTCCCCTGCCGATCATGTTGCTTCCCGGTCTCTCCCGCAGTTCGACGTCACTGATCGTCCAGCGACTGGAGGATTTGAATCTTCGCACACTCGGTGCGATCGCCTCGGTCTCGCTGGCGCAATTGGAAACCGTCTTCGGCACGTCCGCCACGCTCCTGCAGAACTGGGCGTTGGGCATCGATCCTTCGCCGGTTCACCCGCCGGCTGCACAGCCGATGATTGAACGGACGCTCCCTCTCGATCCTGACGAAGTGGACGATCCTCTCCTGCTCGGACGGCTGTATGGACTGCTGGAGGCGCTTTGCGCGACGCTTCGACAGCAACAGCGGGTGTGTCGACGTCTGCGGCTTTTCCTCCGGCACAGCGACCACGTCGAGCGCATGGCGCATGAACGATTGCCGCATGGCACATGCTGGGAAACGGACCTTCAACCGGTGCTCACCCGTCTCTTCTACCGGTGTCTTCGCCGGCGGGTGCGGGTCACACGCCTGACGCTGCAGATCGATAGGCTGGAGTCGCCGGCCGAGCAACTGTCGCTCTATGACGAGGCGGCATCCGTGCCGTCCGCCTCGCATCGGCTGTCCGCCGCCCTGGATGCGATTCGAGCGAAATTCGGCGAGCATGCTTTGTGCTGGGGAGACACCCTGCGATGATGCCTGTGTTCATACACCTGCACGTCCATTCCGAGTATTCGGCCATGCGCGGCGTGTCGTCGCTGGAAGCGCTGTGCCACTCGGCCCGACGATGCGGATTTCCTGCCATGGCCTTGACCGATACGAATGGATTGTACGGCGCCATCCGATTTGTGGAAGAGGCCAAACAGCAGGGTCTTCGCCCCTTGCTCGGCGCCGAGTTGACGACCGCTGATCATCGGGCACTCCTCTTGGTCAAAACACCGGACGGCTACGCCTCGCTGTGTCGCCTCTTATCGGAACGGCATGGAAACCCGTCGTTCGATTTTTTTCGAGCCGTGTCGCGTTTCCGAGACGGCCTGATTGTGGCGACCGACGATGAGTCGGCCCTCCTGATATGGGCGGCGGAATCCCGTGACGATCTCTATGTGGAATTGACGCCGGGGCCGGTGATGCATCACACGCTGTTGCTCAGCCGTCGCCTCGGTCTTCCCCCTGTCGCCACCAATCGCGTGTACTTTTCACGAGCGGAGGAATATTCAACGCATCGGTTGTTGCGCGCGATCGCGATGAATACGACGCTCTCACGGTTATCGGACGACATGTGCGGCACACCCGCACAATGGCTGATGTCCGGCGCCTGCATGGCCCGGCATTTCCCCCACGTTCCTCAAGCGTTGGAGAACACTCTCCGCATCGCCGAAACCTGCCATAGTGATTGGCGTTTCGGCGACACCATTTTCCCTGCCTTCCGCCGGATGAGGGATGAGGAGGCTTTTGCTCTCCTGAAAGAGAAAACCTATGAAGGCGCTCTCGGACGGTATGGCAGCCTATCGCGCGAAGTTCGTGAACGAATCGAAAAGGAGTTGTCCGTCATCCGGCAGAAACGTTTCGCCCATTACTTTCTTGTGGTGGAGGAAATCGTCCGTCAGGCGCCCCGGACGTGCGGTAGAGGGTCGGTGGCCGCTTCGATCGTGTCCTACTGCCTCCAGATCACGCATGTCGACCCACTCAAACATCATTTGTTCTTCGAGCGGTTTCTCAATCCCGGCCGGAAAGACCCGCCCGACATCGACATCGATTTTCCGTGGGACGAGCGGGATCCGATTCTCGCCTGGGTGTTCCGACAATACGGCGAACGCCAGGCGGCCATGGTGGCGAATCAAAACAGTCTCGGCTTCCGGGCCGCGATCCGGGAAACGGCCAAAGTCCATGGAATCCCCGTAGCCGAAATCACGGCGGTCGCCGCGCGTGTCAGCCGGCAACAAGATCTTCTGCACTTTGCCGAAGTCCCGACCAACGAACAATGGGTGAATCGGCTCTGCCGGACGCTGAATCTTCACGCGCCGTGGCCGGCCATCCTCGCAGACGCCCTTGGCGCGCAAAACCATTTTCGCCATCTTTCCATGCATTGCGGCGGGGTGGTGATCGTGCCCGACGACATCCGGCGGTATGTGCCGGTCGAGTTTACCGTGAAGGGGTTGCCGGTGATTCAGTGGGAAAAGGATCAAACGGAGGACGCGGGACTCGTCAAGATTGATCTGTTGGGGAACCGGTCGCTGGCCGTCATCCGTGACGCCATTGCCGCCGTAGCCCGTCACACGGGCCGCGTCATTGACTATGCGAGTTGGGATCCACTGGATGATACCGCCACGCAGGACCTCATCCGACGTGGCGACACCATCGGTTGTTTTTACATCGAATCTCCGGCCACCAGGCTCTTGCTCAGAAAGCTCTGGAGCGGCATGCCGTCCGACCGTCTCGCCTCGGCTGACGTCTTCGATTATCTGGTGGTGGTGTCATCGCTGGTCCGGCCAGCCGCAATTACCTTTGTGAACGACTTCATCCGGCGCGCGCATGGACAATCGCATGTCCCGCTGCATCCGTTGCTCGAATCCATTTTGGAAGAGACCCATGGCATCATGGTCTATCAAGAAGACGTCACGAAGGTGGCCATGGCGCTCGCCGATTTTTCGCTCGAGGATGCGGATCAACTCCGAAAGGTCATCAGCAAGAAACATAAGCACCGGCAGCTGCGGGACTACTATCATCAGTTTTGCCTCGGCGCCAAAAACAACGGCGCTTCCCTCGTCACCATCGACAAGATCTGGACGATGATCATGAGCTTCGCCGGCTACAGTTTTTGCAAGCCCCATTCAGCCAGCTATGCCCAGGTCTCATTCAAGTCTGCCTACCTCCGCGCGCACTATCCTGCAGAATTTATGGCAGCCGTCCTCAGCAATGAAGGCGGCTTTTATTCGACCTTCGCCTACCTTTCCGAAGCACGGCGCATGGGGCTGGCAATTCTCTCGCCGGACGTGAATGCCAGTGACTGGGTCTATTGTGGCGAAGGAGACCGCCTGCGGATCGGCTTGATGCAAGTGAAAACCATCCCGAAAGGGCTCGGCACCACGATCATGGCAGAGCGCAACGAGAGAGGCCCCTATCACTCATTTCAGGATTTCTTGCGACGGGTGAAGCCCGAGGCCGGGCATGCCCGCGCGCTGGTTCGCGCCGGCTGCCTGGATTCTCTCTCAGGTGAGCTGACAAGGCCGGCCTTGCTGTGGCGGCTGTATGCGGGAACCGGCGCGGGATCAGGTCCGCTCCCCGTCCCGGATGATTATCCGTCCTCTCAAAAGCAGGCTCATGAAATTGAGTCGTTTGGTTTTCTCGCCAGCCGCCATCCCTTAACGCTCTACCGCAAGTCGATCGAGCGGCTGCAGCCGGTACCTGCCTCGCAGATGCACCGGTATATCGGCAACCGTATCACCATGGTGGGATGGCTCATCACGGAGAAGCCGGTTGAAACCAAACGCGGCCTGGCGATGGAATTCATCACGCTCGAGGATCACACCGCCCTCTACGACGCCACACTCTTTCCCGATGTGTATCGTCGTTGCAGCCATCTCCTTTCTTCCAACCGGGTCTACGTCATACAGGGAGTCGTCGAAGAATCCTTCGGCGTCGTCACGCTCACGGTGATCGATCTTCGCTGGCTGGAGTCTAGAGCGGACGACTCTCCCCCCCCTCCAACCGTGGTATGATGACCCATGCGACGCCTTGCCC
The DNA here is from genome assembly GCA_025935475.1 of Nitrospira sp. GTDB lineage: Bacteria > Nitrospirota > Nitrospiria > Nitrospirales > Nitrospiraceae > Nitrospira_C. The sequence continues at coordinate 10,861 of JAICVE010000017.1, forward strand.
GGTCCGCCCGCACATTCCTCCCCGCTCAGCTGAGCATGGCTCAATTACGGGAATCCGCCGCCGGCTGTACCGGATGTGATCTCTACCAGTGCGCCACCCAAACAGTCTTTGGCGAAGGGGCCGGCCGCGCGTCAATGATGTTCGTCGGAGAGCAGCCAGGCGATCAGGAAGACCGGGCAGGTCGTCCATTTGTGGGTCCGGCGGGAAAGACCCTGGACAAGGCGCTCGCCGAAGCCGGAATTGCCCGGCGAGACCTGTACGTGACCAACGCCGTGAAGCACTTCAAATGGGAACCCCAGGGCAAGCGTCGCAAGCACAAGAAACCGTCGGCGACGGAGATCGCCGCCTGCCGGCCGTGGCTTGAAGCAGAGATAGCGGTGGTGAAACCACGCGTGATCATCTGTCTGGGAGCCACTGCCGCCCAAGCCGCCTTCGGCAAGGCGGTACGGCTCAACGAACTGAGAGGACGACCATGGAGCACCTCGATCGCCCCGATCGTCTTCGTCACCGTTCACCCCTCAGCCGTGCTTCGGCATCCTGACCCGGTGGAACGAGAGCGCGAATACCGGGGTTTCGTCGAAGACCTTCGAAGCATCCGGCTGCACTTACAGCTCAAGGCCGCGTAGGGCAGACAATGCCGCTCACACGACCTCGGACTCGAACGTGTCTCCTCATCATCGATATGATCAACGAATTCTCATTCGACGGCGCCGACCGGCTGATGCCGGCCGTCGAACAGGCGGCTCGGCACATCGCCAGTTTGAAACGGCGCATGAAGGAAGCGCGATTGCCCGTCCTGTACGTGAACGATAACTTTGGAAGATGGCAATCCGATTTTCGAATGCTGGTGGCCCGCTGTTTGGAGGAGGAGTGCCGCGGGAAGCAGATCGCGCGGATGCTTCTCCCTGAAGACGATGACTATTTTGTCTTGAAACCGAAGCACTCGGGCTTTTATGCCACGCCACTTGAATTGCTGCTGCAGTATCTCGAGGTGGGTCGTGTGATTATTACCGGCATTGCTGGCGACAATTGCGTCTTGTTTACCGCCGCCGATGCCTATATGCGGGAGTTTCATGTGGCCGTGCCTGCCGATTGCGTCGTGTCGCTCGATGCTGACCGTAACCGATCGGCGCTTGCACAGATGCGAATCACCCTGAAGGCCGATACCGATCCTTCTACGCGTATTATCGATACCCTCGCGGCGTAAGCCATCGCCGCTTATCGGCCGCTCTCAAACCAATAGATAATTTCAAAAAGGTGCAGATCGACCCCACGGCTCTCAGATCCGTAAATCGTCGCGTCGGAGTAATGCTGAAAATGATAACCGGCGCCGAACGGCCCGGCGAACCGGCTGGTGGCACCCCACGTCCACACAAACTGAAAGGGACCGCCGAAATTCTGATTGCCAAACTTGTAGTCAGTGAGTAAGGCCCCGCCGACCCCCATATCGATGGATATTAAGCCGTCTTTTCGACCAAAGATGACATCCAAAGGTACCAGCGTGAAGACTCCGTTCGTCTCGTCAGATCCGCGGAGCACCCCCGCAGAGGTCAGCAGGCGGGTCTTGATGATCCAGCCGGTCCCGACGCTCCACTCCCAGGGAAGCCGCGCTGTTAGCGCAAGATCCACTTGATTGAAATCAGTCTGCTGTTCTTCTCCTATGACTGAACTGCCACTCAGGCCTCCCCTCACGGCCAGGGATTCGAGCCGCAACTGTGCAGACACATCGGATGAATTGATAAGGAGAAGCGCAGCCAACCAGACGGCCACGATCACACATTCGCGCACAAACATCCATCTGACGCACGTGGCCTTTGGTTCGAACTGATTCATACCTCGATCACACGTTGAAACGGAAGTATACGACGTCCGCTTCCTTGATGAGGTAATCCTTTCCTTCTAAGCGGAACAGCCCCTTTTCTTTCACCTTGGCTTCCGATCCACAGGCCAGCAGATCATCGTAATGATAGACTTCGGCCCGGATGAAGCCACGCTCCATATCCGAGTGGATCTTACCGGCCGCTTGAGGCGCCTTCGTCTCCTTCGGAATAGGCCAGGCACGCGATTCAGTTTCTCCGGCGGTGAAAAACGTAATGAGATCGAGCAGTGCGTATGCTTCCCGAGTCAGACGAACGAGGCCTGACTCGGTCAATCCCATTTCACGGAGAAAGTCCGCCCGCTCTTCGTCTGGTAACGTTGACAGCTCAGCTTCAAGCTGTCCGCAGATCGTGACCACACGGGCCGAGCGCTTTTCTGCAAAATCTCGGACGGTATTGACCATCATGGCATCGGCGCTCTGGTTTTCCGACACGTTGGCCACAAAGAGCACCGGCTTCGCGGCGAGCAGCTGGCACTCATTGAGGAGGAGCCGCTCCTCGGACGTATAGCTCAAGTTGCCCAGCCACTGCCCTTTGTCGAGCAGTGCCATTAGCCTCGTGAGGAATTCGACTTCAAAGCCCGCTTTTTTATCTCCGGCGCGAACCTTTTTTTCGGTTTTCTGTTTCCGGCGATCGAGTGTTTCAAGGTCCGCCAGCATCAGTTCGGTTTCAATGACGCTGATGTCTCTCAGTGGATTCACGCTGCCGCTCACGTGCACGACATCGCTTCCCTGAAAACAGCGCACCACATGCAACAAGGCATCGACTTCCCTGATGTGTCCCAGGAATTGATTGCCCAGTCCTTCACCCTTGCTGGCGCCTTCAACCAGTCCGGCAATGTCGCGGACTTCCAGCGTGCTATACGTGGTTTTCTTGGACTTGAAGATGTCCGTCAATGTGCGCAGACGGGGATCCGGCACCAGTGCAATCCCAGTATTGGGATCGACGGTTGCAAACGGATAGTTGGCCGCCAGTGCGCCGGCGGCGGTCAGTGCGTTGAAGACCGTCGTCTTCCCGACATTGGGCAATCCGATCATGCCGCAGCAGAGTGCCATACGTTAAGGCTCAATGGTGAATGATTATGAATGGGGGATGCTAGGTGCTGTCGTACCAGGCTGCCTGTTCACAGATTCAGACTCCAGATCGCTTATTCCTCGGTGTCGTTGCCGCGTTCTCGGACATTGAATTGATTCATGGCAGGCTCCGTCCCGCGGTGAATCAGCACCTCGAGGGCATCCACGGCCCGCTCGAGACAGGGTTCGATGACCTCCATCTCCTCCTTCGTGACAGTTTCCAAGACGTAGTCCGCGGAGTCCTGACTCGGCGCCGGACGCCCGATGCCGATTTTGACTCTGACGAATTGGGCGGTTCCCAGTGCGTCGATCACCGACTTCATGCCGTTGTGACCGCCATGCCCTCCTGCCTGCTTGATGCGCAGGCGGCCCGGCTCGAGATCCAGATCGTCATGCACGAGAATGAGATCATCCGTGGTGAGTTGGTACTCGCGGAGAAGACCCTTGAGCGGCGCGCCCGTCACATTCATGAAATCGAGCGTCCCCGCCAATTCGATCAATTGGGAGCCGTGGCGAACGGACGCTCGCTGAGCCTTGCCTCGCCTGACAAGACGACCCGCCCATCGTGCCGCAGCCCGTTCCACAACCCAGACGCCGGCGTTGTGACGGGTCTGGGCATAGGCCGCGCCCGGGTTGCCCAGTCCTACGATGAGGCGCAACGTTATTTCTTCTTCTCGGCTTCTTTCTTTTCGGCTTTCGGGGCAGCCGCGGCAGCGGCGCCTTCTTTCTTTTCTCCCGCTTTGGCTTCAGGACCGGCTGCCGGAGCAGCAGCTGCTGCACCGGGAGCAGCGGCGACTTCCGTGCCTTCTGCCGCTGCCTTGCCCTTGACCGCTACCTCCGGCTCTTTCGCCCCCTCAGGACCTGCAGCTTGGCTCGTCAGTAGCGCCTCGAGCTTGGCATCGGACATCGGCACGGCCACGCTGACCACCATCTGATCCGGATCGTCGAGGTACCGAACGCCTTCGAGCTTCGCCATCTCCTTGAGGTGAATCCCCTGCCCGATGCTGAGCCCCGACGCATCCACTTCGATGTGGTCCGGCAGCGCGCCCGGCAAACATTCGACATGCAGTTCACGCGTATTGTAGTGAAGGATGCCGCCTTCCTTGACGCCGGCCGGAGTACCTCCGATCACATGAACCGGCACCT